>CAUPYO010000127.1:0-6351 GCA_963515565.1 uncultured Microbacterium sp. | reverse complement strand
GACTTACGGTCGCGGGCTTGCTGCCCCCGGCATCCGGCCGTGTCCTGGCCGCGCCCGCACTCGCCGACGGCGCGGGCGACTCGCCGATCTCGTGGCGATCGCGCGAACTTCTGACCCGCATCGGCACCGTCTTCCAAGATCCCGAGCACCAGTTGCTGGCCCGCACGGTGAGAGAAGAGCTGGAGGTCGGCCCCCGCGCCCTCGGGCTGTCGGAGCACGCCACGGCATCCCGCGTCGACGATCTGCTGGAGCGGCTGCGCCTGAGTTCGCTCGCACGGGCGAACCCGTACACGCTGTCGGGGGGCGAGAAGCGTCGGTTGACGGTGGCGGCGACGCTCGCCACAGCACCCCGCGTGATCGTCCTCGACGAGCCCACCTTCGGGCAGGACGCCCGCACGTGGGCCGAGCTGGTCGCGCTGCTGGCAGGCCTCCGCGACGACGGCAGCGCCATCGTCACCATCACCCACGATGACGCGGTCATCGATGCGCTGCACGCCCGACGGGTCGTCCTGACGCCGGATGCCGTCGCATGAGCGTTCTCGAGACGCGCACGCGCACCGGCGCCGTCGCCCGGATCAACCCGGTCGCAAAACTCGCCGCCAGCGCGGTGATCGCACTCCCGCTGATCCTCACGCTCGACTGGGTGTCGGCCGCGGTCGCTCTCGCGCTGGAGAGCGCACTGTTCGTGTTCGCGGGTCTCAGCTGGCGGGAGTTCTGGGTGCGCACGTGGCCGGTGTGGCTCGCCGCGCCGTTGACGGCGGTGACCATCGCGCTCTACGGGGCGGCGTCGGGCCAGATGTACGTGGAGTGGCTGCTGGTCCGCGTCAGCGAGGGGTCGCTCACCCTCGCGCTCGCGACCTTCTTCCGCGTGCTGGCGGTCGCCCTGCCCTCCGTGGTGCTGTTCGTGACGGTCGACCCGACCGACCTCGCCGATGGCCTCGCTCAGCTGCTGCGGCTGCCGGCGCGCTTCGTGCTCGGAGCGCTCGCGGGGCTGCGCATGGTCGGTCTCTTCCTCGATGACTGGCGCGCGCTGGAGCTGGCGCGGAGGGCGCGCGGTGTTGCCGATCGCGGCCGCATCCGTCGTTTCGTTGGCATGGCGTTCGCCCTGCTCGTGCTCTCGATCCGTCGCGGCTCGAAGCTCGCGACCGCGATGGAGGCGCGCGGCTTCGGAGCTCCCGGGGCGCGCACCTGGGCCCGGCCGTCGCGTTTCGGCGGTCGGGAGTGGATGCTCGTGGCTGCGGGAGCGGCCATCTCTGCGATCGCGGTGACGGCATCGGTTACCGCCGGCACGTGGAACTTCATCCTCGGCCCGCGGTGAACGGCACCTCCACGATGCGGCGCGCCAGCGCCTCCTCGACCACCAATTCCGTGATGAGCCCGGCGGCCAGAGCGCCGCGTAGTGCGTCGATCTTCGACAGGCTCGAGACGGCACAGAGTCGCCGGGGAATGCGGCGGATGACGTCGAAGCCCGGACCGCTGGAGCGGTCGTTCAGCTCGATGCCCGACGTCGAGCCGTCGAGCCGATAGAACACGGTCGCGCAGTCGCCGACCACGCCGTCGCGCAGCAGCACGCGCAGGTCCTCGCCGGTGAGATAGCCGCCCGCGTACACGTGGGAGGGCACGTCGGCCTGCGGTGAGCCGAGGCCGAAGACGAAAACCTGCACCCGGGCCTGGGCCTCGACCACGCGTCGGATCGAGCGCTCGCGCCACAGCAACTGCTTGGTGTGCGGATCGTCGAACAGGGCGGGAACGGGAAACTGCTGCACATCGGTGCCGAATGCCTGGCCGAAGCGTTCCAGGATGGCGCCGGAGTACGAGATGCCCGACGTCGATTCGTTCGCCGCGCCGTTCATCTGCACGATCTGCGACTCGCGCAGTCGCTTCGTCGGCAGGTGCCGCGCGATCGCCGACACCGTCGCGCCCCACGCGATGCCGATGCTCGCCTGTGGGTCGAGAGTCGTCGAGAGGACATGGGCGGCGGTGCGCGCGGTGCGCTCCAGCCGCTCGGCGTCGGTGGAGCGGGGAGGGGTGCTGACCACGTGCACCGAGATTCCGTAGCGCTCCGCGAGGCGGCGCGCGACGACGCTGTTGGCTTCCTGGGGCGAATGCACCGTGATTTCGACGAGTCCGATCTCACGCGCGTAGGAGAGCAGACGCGAGACCGATGAGCGCGACAGCTTCATCTCGGTGGCGATCTGTTCCATCGTCTGGTCCTGCACGTAGTACAGCTGTGCCGCATGCAGGGCGTCGCGCGCTCGCGCTTCGGAATCGGGCTCGATGCTCACGGGTTCTCCTCCTCGTGCACATTCGTGCAGGCCACGGTTCCATGTGCACGTATGTTCACATGCGTTGCGCGTTCGTTCACCGACGACTCAGTGTAGATCTGTTCCACCGTGAAAAACGCGGCGAGACACTGCGAAGCCGCGGAAGGAAGAGCGATGACCGAGTCGAAGACGACGAACCGTCCGAACATCCAGGCCCTGAAGGACCGCCCCCACGCCGAGGTCCTCATCATCGGGGGCGGCATCAACGGCATCGCGACCTTCCGCGACCTCGCCCTGCAGGGTGTCGATGTGGCGCTCGTCGAGCGCGACGACTACGTCAGCGGAGCCTCCTCGGCATCCAGCCACATGATCCACGGCGGCGTGCGCTATCTCGAGAACGGTGAATTCCGACTGGTCAAGGAGTCGGTGACCGAGCGCAACCGCCTCGTCCGCAACGCGCCGCACTTCGTACGTCCGCTGCCCACCACCATCCCGATCCACCGCACCATCTCCGGCATCCTCACCGCGCCGTTCCGCCTGCTCGTCACACACGGGCGCGGCAAGCCTCGTGAGCGCGGCGCGCTGCTGATCAAGCTCGGCCTCGTGATGTACGACACCTTCTCGCGCGACGGCGGCGCCGTGCCGCGTCACCGCTTCCACGGTCGCCGTCGCTCGCGTGAGCTGTTCCCCGACCTCGACGACCGCTTCCGCTACACGGCCACCTATTACGACGCCTCGATGCACGACCCCGAGCGCCTCGCCCTCGACGTGCTGCGCGACGGCATCCGCGAAGAGTCCGCTCGCGCGGCGAACTACGCTCCGGTCGTGGGCGCCGACGGCTCCGCCGTGATCATCCGCGACACCGTCACCGGCGACGAGTTCCCGTTCACCGCCGACGTCATCGTCAACACCAGCGGACCGTGGACCGACATCACCAACGACGCCCTCGGCGCCGAGACCCATTACATGGGTGGCACCAAGGGCTCGCACATCGTGCTCGAAAACGCGGCGCTGCTGGAAGCCACGCGCGGCAATGAGATCTTCTTCGAGGCCGCCGACGGCCGCATCGTGCTGATCTACCCGCTCAAGGGTCGCGTCATGGTCGGAACGACCGACATCGACGCCGACCCGGCCACGCCGACCGTCTGCACGGACGACGAGATCTCGTACTTCTTCGACCTGATCGCGCAGGTGTTCCCGCGCATCACCGTCGACCGCTCGCAGATCGTGTACACCTTCTCCGGCATCCGGCCGCTGCCGCGGCACGACGACCTCGCCCCCGGCTTCGTCTCGCGCGACTACCGCATCGAGAAGGCGCGCTTGGGTGGGGCATCCGGCGTTCCCGTGATGAGCCTCGTCGGCGGCAAGTGGACGACCTTCCGTGCTCTTGCCGAGCACCTGTCGACCGATGTGTTGACCGCTCTCGGTCGCACGCGTCGGGTCTCCACCCTCGACCTGCCGATCGGCGGCGGCGCCGGCTACCCGCGCACCGACGCCGACCGCGCCCGGTGGCTCGATGCCCACCGGGGTGCGCACTCGACCGCGTTCGCCGATCGGATGCTGGAGCGCTACGGCACCTACGCGTCGGAGATCCTCGGCACGCTGCCCGTGACGCAGCAGCCCCTCGAGCACGCGCCCGGCTACTCGGTCGAGGAGATCGCGTTCCTCGCCGGCCGCGAAGAAGCGGTGTCGCTCGTCGACCTGCTGCTGCGCCGCACGCACATCGCCTTCGTCGGCGGCGTGACCGGTGAAACCCTCACGGAGGTTGCGGAAGCCGCTGCCCCCGTGCTCGGCTGGGACCGCGACGTCGTGCGGGCCCAGGTCGACGACGCCGCGCGTGTACTGCACGACCGGCACCGCATCGACGTGGAGACATCGCACCTCGCCCCGGCGGCCTCGTAAGGAGGATCACCCCTAGACCCGGCGTGGCCTGACGCCGGCATCCTGTTCAGGCCATCCCTCCCGCACGGCGAAGTCGCCGTCCGGAACCTCTGCAGAAAGGTCAATGCTGACATGCACGACATCAATCTCGGGCTCTACTTCGTGTCAGAGCTCGTCGGGACGGCGATGCTGCTCCTGCTCGGCGGTGGCGTCGTCGCCAACGTCATCCTCGCCAAATCCAAGGGGTTCGGCGGCGGAACGCTGATGATCAACTGGGGCTGGGGCCTCGCGGTGTTCGCGGGTGTGCTGGTCTCGTCGTACTCCGGAGCGCAGCTGAACCCGGCGGTGTCGCTCGGTCTGCTGATCGCCGGCAAGATCACCGTCGGCCAGTTCTTCGTCGCCATCGGTGCCCAGCTGCTCGGTGCGTTCATCGGCGCCGTGCTCTGCTGGCTCGCCTACAAGCAGCACTTCGACGAGGAGCCCGACGCGGCGACCAAGCTCGGTGTGTTCTCCACCGGCCCCGCGATCCGTTCGTACGGCTGGAACCTCGTGACCGAGATCATCGGTACCTTCGTGCTGGTCTTCGTGATTTTCGCGTTCGCCGACTACGGTGACGTGCAGATCGGCGTCCCCGGCGCTCTCGGCCCGCTCACCGCCGTTCCCGTCGCCCTCCTCGTGGTCGGCATCGGCGCCTCGCTCGGCGGCCCCACGGGCTATGCCATCAACCCGGCCCGTGACCTCGGCCCGCGCATCGCCCACGCCATCCTGCCCATCAAGGGCAAGGGTTCCAGCGACTGGTCGTACGCCTGGGTTCCGGTCGTCGGCCCGCTGGTCGGTGGCGCTCTCGCCGCTCTCGCCGCTCCCGTCCTGCTCCACCTCGCGCACGTTTGATCCCCGACCACATCCAGACAAGCCTTCAGACAAGGACGTCATCATGAGTGACTACATCATCGCCCTCGACCAGGGCACGACCTCCAGCCGGGCCATCATCTTCGACAAGAAGGGCTCGATCATCTCCGTCGGCCAGAAGGAGCACGAGCAGATCATGCCGCGCGCCGGCTGGGTCGAACACGACCCGATCGAGATCCGCGACAACATGCGCGAAGTCATCGGTATCGCCCTCGGCCGCGCGAACCTGACGCGCCACGACATCGCGGCGATCGGCATCACGAACCAGCGCGAGACCGCGGTGGTGTGGGACAAGAACACCGGTATCCCGGTGTACAACGCGATCGTCTGGCAGGACACCCGCACGCAGCCCATCGTCGACCGGCTCGCCGGCGACGTGGGCGTCGAGCGTTACAAGGACATCGTGGGCCTGCCGCTGGCGACCTACTTCTCGGGCACGAAGATCGTCTGGATCCTGGAGAACGTCGACGGCGCACGCGAGAAGGCCGAAGCGGGCGACCTCATCTTCGGTACGACCGACAGCTGGGTGCTCTGGAACCTCACCGGCGGTCCCGACGGCGGCGTGCACGCCACCGATGTGACCAACGCATCGCGGACGCTCTTCATGGACCTGAAGACCCTTCAGTGGCGCGACGACATCCTCGCCGACTTCGGTGTGCCGCGCTCGATGATGCCCGAGATCCGCTCCTCCAGCGAGGTCTACGGCGAAGCGCGCGACACGTCGCTGCTGCGCGAGACGCCCGTCGCGGGCATCCTGGGCGACCAGCAGGCCGCGACCTTCGGTCAGGCCGCGTTCGACGCCGGTGAGAGCAAGAACACCTACGGCACCGGTAACTTCCTGATCTTCCAGACCGGAACCGAGATCGTGAAGAGCGAGAACGGCCTGCTCACCACCGTCGGCTACAAGCTCGGCGACGGACCGGCGCACTACGCGCTGGAGGGCTCGATCGCCGTCACCGGTTCGCTCATCCAGTGGCTGCGTGACCAGCTCGGCATCATCTCGTCGGCCCCCGAGGTCGAAGAGCTCGCCGCCAAGGTCGAGGACAACGGCGGCGTCTACTTCGTCCCGGCGTTCTCGGGGCTGTTCGCACCGTACTGGCGTCCGGATGCCCGCGGCGCGATCGTCGGCCTCACCCGCTACGCGAATCGCAACCACATCGCCCGCGCGGCGCTGGAGGCCACCGCCTTCCAGACCCGCGAGGTGCTGGATGCCGTCAACGCCGACTCGGGCGTGGACCTCACCGAGCTCAAGGTCGACGGCGGCATGACCGCCAACGACACGCTCATGCAGTTCCAG
>CAUPYO010000126.1:0-6389 GCA_963515565.1 uncultured Microbacterium sp. | reverse complement strand
CCGCGAGAGCTTCCCGCCGGTACGCGGCGACCCGCCGGTAGCGTTCCGCGGCGAAAACGGCGACCATCGCATCCGCGTCACAGACCAGATCCACCGCATCCGGCGGACACCACCCCTCATCACACGGAAACACCTCGTCTCCGACGGCATCCCACCCACCCGGGATATCCGGGGAGGAACTACCGTCGACGACCTTCATGACCCCGACGCTACCGGCAGCCTCCGACATTCCACCCTCGCCGGTGAGGCGCCGAAAATGGCAGTTCAGGAGGAGATTCAGCCTCCCAGGACCATCATCCGCTCGGGCTGGGGCAGCGGAAGGAAACCGACCTTCTCGTAGACGCCGTGAGCATCGGCGGTCGCGAGCATCGTCCGCTTCAGCCCCCAGGGCCGAACCGTGGCCACGATGGTCTCGGCGAGCAGCGTGCCGACACCCGCGCCGCGCGCGGAAGGCGTGACGAACACGTCGCAGACCCAGGCGAACGTGGCCCGGTCGGTCACGACGCGCGCGTAGCCGACCAGCGCGCCCTCGGCATCCAACGCCCCGAAATTCACCGACGCTCGAGCGGCGCGCTCGACGAGCTCGCGGCTACGCCCGAGCGCCCAGTACGCCTCTTCCGAAAGCCAACGGTGGACGATGTCGAGGTCGATCTCGTCCAGCTGTGTCGTCACACGCACGGCGGTCATGTCGTCCCTTCTGCGGCGGGCTGAACCGGGTACTTGAAGCCCACGTGCGACCCGACGAAACCGAGCCGCTCGTAGAATCGATGCGCGTCGACGCGCGCCGCATCCGAGGTCAGCTGCACGAGGTCCGAACCGAGGTCGACAGCCGCACGGGAGTTGACCCACCGCATCATCGCTCGGCCGATGCCCGCGTTTCGTTGCGCGCTGCCCACCCGCACGGCCTCGACGAGCAGCCGCGTGCTGCCCCGACGCGCCATGCCGGGGATGAGGGTCAGCTGGAGCGTCCCGACGACGACCCCCTGCGCGTCCACCGCCACGACGAGATCGTTGTCCGCGTGCGCGATCACCCGTTCGAGGGCCGAGGCATACGTCGACTCGTCGCCGGCATCGGCGACGTCGCCGCGGCGTGCGCTGATCGGGTCGTCGGAGAGCAACTCCATGAGCCGCCGCACGTCGTCCGCCCGGGCCCGTCGAATCGTGATCTCGCCGATCGATGCCGCGACCGATACCGGCAGGCTGAGACGCTCAAGCATGCTCTCATTATCGGCGCGCCGCGCGGCATCCGCCGTCCACCCCATCGAGTACCGTCGAACGGTGACGTCCGCGACCGAATCCCCCGAGACCTACACCGTGGCCACCGACGGCGCCTGCAAGGGCAACCCCGGCCCGACCGGGTGGGCGTGGGTGGGCGAAGACGGGCACTGGGCGGCGGGCGCGATCCCGGTGGGCACGAACAACATCGGCGAGCTCATGGGGATGTTGAAGGCCATCGAAGACCACGCAGACATCCCGCACCTGATCGTGCAGGCCGACTCGAAGTACGCGATCGACACCTACGCGTCGTGGATGGATGCCCACCGCCGGCGCGGCTGGAAGACCTCGACCGGCGCGCCGACGAAGAACCGCGACCTGCTGGAGCAGTTGATCGCCGCCCGCGACGCCCGCCGCGCAGCGGGCCTGCCGGATGTCGTGCTCGAGCACGTCCGCGGCCACCGCGGCCACGTGCTCAATGAGTGGGCCGACGAACGTGCGGTGCGTGGCGCCGAGCACGCGGCGAAGGGCACCGCCAGTGCCTGGTCGTCGCTCGGGGGGCTGCACCCCCAGCTCGACGTCTCCGCGGCGCCGACCAAGAAGCGCTAGTCCGAGGTCGTTCCCTCGAACAGCCCGATGTGGTTTCCGTCGGGATCGACGATGACCGCCCACCAGCTCTTCGCGGTGATCGGCTGCTTACCCATCGCGACCGTCGCCCCCGATGCCTCTGCTTTGGCGATCGTCTCGTCGATCGAGTCGACCTCGACGTATGAACGCGGCTGAGTGAAGCCCTCCTCGCGCGGCGCGAGCCCGCCCCCGCTGAGGCCGTTGGGCGCCATCCACAGGGGATACCCCTCGAATCCCTCCCGCTCGGCGATCTCCCATCCGAACAGATCGGAATAGAAGGCGGCGGCCTGTGCGAGGTCCGCCACCGGGATGTCGATGTGGGTGATGTCTCCGTGCGCCATGGTGGCCCCTTCCGCCGCGCACAGTCTCCGCCGCCGCGCCGGAGCGCACAAGGGCTCTAGCCGTCGAGCAGTTCTTCCAGCGCGTCGAGCATCGGCCGCTGACCGGCCACCAGCCGCGGTCGCGCCTCGGCCAGCGGCATCCATGCGACGCGATCCACCTCGGGAAAGCTCTGCAGCTTCCCCGACCGCGGCGGCCACTCCAGCTCGAACTCGCCGAATTCGAGCGCCGCCAGCTCCTCGTCGGATGCGGCGAACCCCCCGGCCTCGCCGCAGAACACCGTGACGGTCTTCGTGCCCGAGGAGTACGCGAAGGTCCCGAGCTCGACGTAGTCGACATCCGGCGGCTCGGCGCCAAGCTCTTCGCGGAACTCGCGCGCCGCGGCATCCCTCGCCGCCTCCGCCCGCGGATCGAACTCACCCTTGGGTATCGACCACGCCGCCGTGTCCTTGCGAGCCCAGAACGGGCCGCCCATATGTGCGACGAGCGCCGCCACCGTGCCGTCCGGATCGATCCGATACAGCAGGATGCCGGCGCTCGTCGTGACCATCGTCAGAAGACGTGTCTCACCGTGAGACGGTTCAGAGCGGACGGGTCGCGGGCGAGACCTTGTAGGTCTCTTCGACGTCGGTGACGGCGACGGGCGCGAGGGCCTCGTCGATCGCTGACATCACCTCGGCGTCGAGCACCACGCCGGACGCCTTGACGGAGTCCTCCAGCTGCTCGGGGCGCGACGCACCGACCAGTGCGGCCGAGACGTTGGGGTTCTGCAGCACCCAGGCGATGGCGAGCTGAGGCATCGTCAGCCCCGCCTGCTCGGCGACGGGCTTGAGCTTCTGCACCGCGGCGAGAGTGTCGTCCTGGAGGAAGCGCTTGATGAAGTTCGCGCCGCTCTTCTCGTCGGTCGCGCGCGAGCCGTCGGGCACCGGCTGGCCCGGCAGGTACTTTCCGCTCAGCACGCCCTGCGCCATCGGCGACCAGACGATCTGCGAGATGCCGAGCTCTTCCGAGGTCGGCACGACCTTGCCCTCGATGACGCGCCACAGCGCCGAGTACTGAGGCTGGTTGCTCACGAGCTGGAAGCCCAGCTGCTTCGCGAGGGCGGCGCCATCGCGCAACTGCTCGGCGGTCCACTCGCTCACGCCGATGTACAGCGCCTTGCCCTGGCGCACGATGTCGGCGAACGCCTGCATCGTCTCTTCGAGCGGGGTCTCGTAGTCGTAGCGGTGCGCCTGGTAGAGGTCGACGTAGTCGACGTTCAGGCGGCGGAGCGAGCCGTGGATGCCGTCGAAGAGGTGCTTGCGGGACAGACCCTGATCGTTCGGGCCCTTCTTGCCGACCGGCCAGTAGACCTTCGTGAAGACTTCGTAGTCGGTGCGCTCGAGACCCTTCAACGCGTCGGCGAGCACGACCTCTGCGGCGGTGTTCGCGTAGGCATCCGCCGTGTCGAACGAGGTGATGCCGAGATCGAGCGCCTTGTGCACGGTGGCGATCGCGGCGTCGTTGCCGACCTGCGACGCGTGGGTCACCCAGTTGCCGTAGGTGATCTCCGAGACCTTGAATCCGCTGTTGCCGAGATAGCGATAGTTGACCATTTCTCCACGCTACCGCCGCCGATGAAGCGCGAGGGCGGGCTTGACAGGATGCGTAGGAGAGACTCAGTCGACGAGCACGGATGCCGCGATGCCGATCAGGTGCGGACGCGTCAACAGACGGGAGGCATCGACGCCGATCGGGCAGATTCGCACGATGGTGCATGGCTGCGCAGTGGACCCCAGATGGAGCAATCGAGCGCGCGGCGCCTACAAGGTGACCGGCTCAACGCCGTGCGAGGCTTCGCGGAAACTCGGCAGACGCTCGTCGAGGTTCAGCAGGAAACGGCGCGCGAGCTCGTCGCGATGCAGGCGCGACTTACGGACGCGGCCTGTGGCTGTCTGTCAGGATTGGGCCGTGGAACCTCTACACTCTGAGCTTCGCGTCATCGAGGCCGCCGAAGCGCTCGCCAGGACTCTCGGAGACGACCCGAACCACACAGTGGCTGCTGCCGCGATGGACACTAAGGGTCACATCCACACCTCCGTCAACGTCTATCACTTCACGGGCGGACCGTGCGCGGAGCTCGTTGCGCTTGGCGTTGCGGCTGCGGCACAGGCGGGCCCGCTGGTTGCGATGGCGGCCGCGGGCGACCGCGGGCGCGGGTTGATCCCGCCATGCGGTCGGTGCCGCCAGGTCATGCTCGACCTTCACCCTGACCTGCTCGTCGCCGTTCCCGGAGAGACGCGCCCTCAGATGCTGCCGATCGCCAAGCTCCTTCCGCACACTTACTTCTTCCCCGACGCCAATGCCGAGCGCGTACTGCGTTTCCACAAGCGCTACTACGACGCCGTCGCGACCGGCACCAAGACCTCATCCGTACGATGGGACGAACTCGTGCCCACCGGACCCGTGATCTTCTACTTCGAAGACGACAGCCGGCCGCCACTCAAAGGCGAAGTCCTGGCGGTCAACAACTACCGCCTAGACGAACTGACTCCCGAGACACTGCGCCTGGATGACGGCGGCACCGTCGAGGGGTACATCCGAGGTCTCCGCCAGCACTACCTGGCGATGCCCGTCGACGCACGCGTAGACGTCGTCGATTTCACGCTGCGCTAAGACCCAGGGCGACGAGCTGCACGGAACAGGATCCGTGAACGTGCTCATGTGGCGGCGGAGGAGCATGTCGATACGAGGCAGAGCTCTCCCTAGGTCCTTCCGCGCGAGCCAGGGAAAGCGACGTGCCCCCGGCGTTGCACGTCCCGATGTTGGTGACTTCACTGCCTCGCCGTCAGCGCCCAGTTCCAGCCGGCCGAGCGACACGCCGCCACTGGCGACCTCCGGGCCCGGGTGTCGACCCCGTGAACTTGCAAGTCCGGCGCGAGCGGGAGTTCGGCGCAAGCGGCAGTTCGGCGCGAGACGGCGTGGCAGCGTGAGTGAGCCGTACTCAGTCGACGGGCACGGATGCCGCGACCGCGC
This sequence comes from uncultured Microbacterium sp., assembly GCA_963515565.1. Lineage (GTDB taxonomy): Bacteria > Actinomycetota > Actinomycetes > Actinomycetales > Microbacteriaceae > Microbacterium. The sequence continues at coordinate 1,193 of CAUPYO010000126.1, read as the reverse complement.
GGTCTTCCTCGGTGGCCACGAGCTGCCCGCAGGCCCCGTCGATCTCCTTGCCGCGGGTGTCGCGGAGGGTGGTCGGGATGCCCGCCTCGTTCAGGCGTCGCACGAACTCGCGCTGCACGTCCTTCTCGGATGCCGTCCACACCGAGCCCGGCGTCGGGTTGAGCGGAATGGGGTTCACATGCACCCACCCGCGACCGCGCTCGTTCAGCTTCGTGGCCAGCAGATCGGCACGCCACGCGTGGTCGTTCATGTCCTTGATCAGGGCGTATTCGATCGACACGCGACGCCCGGTCTTCTCGAAGTAGCCACGCGCGGCATCCAGCGCCTCGTCGACCTTCCAGCGCGAGTTGATCGGGATCATCTCATCGCGCAGGTGGTCGTCGGGCGCGTGCAGCGACAGCGCGAAAGTGACGGGGATGTCTTCGGCGGCGAGCTTGTTGATCGCGGGCACGAGGCCCACGGTCGACACCGTGACACCGCGCGCGCTCATGCCGAGCCCGTGATCCTTGTCGACCATGGTGCGAACGGCCTGCATCACGCGGTTGTAGTTGGCCAGCGGCTCACCCATGCCCATGAAGACGATGTTGGTGACCCGCTCGTCGGCGTGCTCGGCGGGGCCGAGCTCCCCCGCGCGGATCGCGGCGTTGGCGCGCACCACCTGCTCGATGATCTCCGCGGCCGACATGTTGCGGGTCAGCCCCGCCTGCCCGGTCGCGCAGAACGGGCAGTTCATGCCGCAGCCCGCTTGCGAAGACACGCACAGCGTGATGCGGCCCGGGTAACGCATGAGCACCGACTCGACGAGCGCACCGTCGTGCAGCTTCCAGAGGAACTTGATCGTGTCGCCACGGTCGGTCTGCAGCCGCCGCACCTCGGTGAGCAGGTGCGGCAGCATCCCCGCGACGAAATCCTCGCGACCGGATGCCGGCAGGTCGGTCATCGCGGCGGGGTCGGACGTGTAGTGCTGGAAGTAGTGCTTCTCGACCTGCTTGGCCCGAAAACCGGGCAGGCCCAATTCCTTCACCCGCTCGACGCGCTGTTCGGGGGTGAGGTCGGCCAGGTGCACGGGCGGCATCCCGCGCTTGGGAGCGGCGAACTGCAGGAGCGGCTTGCCGTCGGCGTCGAGCCGCTGGGTCCAGCCCTCCGCGCGCGGGCGCACCTGGCGGGGACGGGTGGCGCGCACGGGGCCGGGT
>CAUPYO010000125.1:0-6399 GCA_963515565.1 uncultured Microbacterium sp. | reverse complement strand
TCAGGAAGGTGGTGAGGAACTCGTTGAACTTACCGCTGCGGCCCACGTCGAACTGCATCGACAGGAAGATCGAGTTCGACCAGTCGATCTCGTGATCGCGGATATTCGTCGAGACGAGGTCGGCGGGAATCGTGTACCAGTAGATGCACTCCTCCCCCGCGTACTCGCGCACCTTCGCCTTCGGGAAGTCCACGACCATGTCCAGCTCCCCGATGCGGAAGCGCACGTTGCCGCCCACGCCCGTGCGGATCGTGCGGGCGCGGCGCAGCAGCGGTTCCCACCATTCCTGCAGCGCGGCGAGCATCTCCTCGGGCGCCATCGGCTCGGCCCGCGTCTCGACCTCCGCGATGACCTCTGCCTGACGGCTGTCGCGCTGTTCGGCGAGGTAAGCCCACTTGTCGTCGAAGACCCGGTCGATCTCCTCCGGCGTGTAGAGAGTCTGCGTGATCTCGATCGCCCCGCCATCGAGATCAACCTGGGTGCCGGGGACGAATTCGTAGCCCTTCTGCTCGGGGCGCTCGGCGCGCATGTGGGCGAGGAACTGACGTTGATCGGTGAAGATCGAGTCGTCTTCCAGGCCCCACCCGTTGAACCGGAACAGGTCTTCGCGCAGGAACATGGGCGGGCCGGCCATCGGGAAGACGTGCTCGGCATCCACCTTGTCGATGTAGTACATCGCGCGTGTGTTCTGGCTGTCGCGCTTGAGCTTCGCGAAGTGCTGCTTCGAATCCTGGGGCAGGTCGTAGACCATCGGCCACCAGATCGCACCCGACACCTGCGTGAAGTATGCGTCGGGCTTCGAGAACGACAGCAGGCGCTCGAGGTCGAGCGGGTGCGAGTCGTTCTGATTCAGGATGCTGGCGGTGCCATCGTCGACGCTGAGGGACGAATCGCCGATCGGGCCGTCGCTCGGCGCCCTCAGGGGCGTCACCATGATCTTCAGTCCCCCGGGATACTCGATCGGCACGCCGGCCTGTGTGTAGACGATGTTGTCGTAGCCGAGGCGGCGGAGGTCGACCTCGAGATCATCGGTCGGGTACTCCGGCAACAGCACACGGATGTCCTTCGGCACGTAGCGCTCCAACAGCGCCGGATCGAAGTGGTCGCGATGACGATGCGAGATGTAGAGGAAGTCGGCAGCGCCGAAGCGTCGCCAGTCGAGTCCGCGGTTGTCGGGGAACGGGAACCACGAACCGAAGAAGCTCGGACCCATCACCGGGTCGCAGAGGATGCTGCCGCCCGTCGTCTCGATGAACATTCCGGCGTGGCCGAGGCCTGTGATGCGCATGGGTCCTCCTGGTCGAACAGCTCCCGAGTCTACGCGCGGCACCCTATGCCACCCGTCAGGCGCCGCGGTTCAGGGCGCGGAGAGGCCCAGCCGCGGATATAGACGCGCGAACCCTTCGGCCATTCCGCCCTCGAGCGCATCGACGACATGGCCGGCACCCGGCACGACATAGCTGTCGGCCTGCCATCCGGCAGCGGTCGCAGCTGCCGCGCCTTGGCGCGCCTGATCGATGTAGTCGGGATCATGCTCACCGGCGGTGAACAGCGCCCACTGGTCGGGGTAGGCGCGCGTACCCGCGGCGGCGAGGATGCTCGTCGGCTTCGCCGCATCGTAGGCCGCAGCAGAGCCGTCGAAGACGTGGGCGATCGTCTCGTCGGGGTGCTCGGACCCGGGAGCGATCTCGCCGCTCACCGACAGCAGGTTGCCCCAGATCTCGGGATGCTCGGCCGCATACTTGAACGCGCACCCGCCGCCGTTGGAGTAGCCGGCAATGATCCATTGGCTGGGCCGCTGCTGCACGGGCAGAGTCCGCGCGAATGCCACGACGTCCTTCGTGACATACGTCTCGACGTTGCCGTACATCGTCGAGTCTCCGCACGCCGGGTCTCTGCTCGCGTCGCCCAGCTGGTCGACGACGAGCACGTAGGGTGCGAGGCCGTTGTTCTTCTCCGCCTGCGCATCGAGGATCTTGGCGATGTACTGCGGATCCGGATCACCCGGTTGCCCCATCATCATGATGACCAACGGCAGCCGCGGCGGATGGGCGGTGAGTGCGGCCGGCGGCTTGTAGAAGCCGGCGAGGCGCGCCGAGAAGCCGGACTGCGTCGCGGGAATCGCGACAGTGCCCTGTTCGCCCTTCGCGGGCATATCCGCGGGCGCCTGCCAGCGCTGATAGAGAGGAGCGCGCGACTCGGGTTCGCCGCTGTGCGCTGCCGTCGGAATGGTGATGGGACGGTGTACCTGGATGCCGAGGACGCTCGCGAGCGTCGTGTTCAATCCGTAGTACGCATTGATGCCGAACGCCGTCGTCAGTAGGAAGAGGACGATCGCCACCGCCGCAACCACGCGACGGCCCCAGCGCGCGCGCCAGAAGTTCGCGATGGCCACCCCCGTGGCCGCGAGCCCGCCCGCTCCCCACGCCACCGCCTGCCAGGGAAGAGCCATACCGAACATGCCGGTCCACTTCGCGATGAGAGCGAACAGCGCGGCCGCCAGCGCACCGGCGGCGACCGAGACAGCCGCCCACAGCGGCCACGGTGCCGGTCGACGCCGAAGCGTCAGAAAGATGAGGGCGAGGACACTCAGCAGGCACAGGGCGCCGATGAACCACGGCTCAACCACCCGGAACTGGAGGATCGTCGTCATGGGCGTCCTTCGCGCTCGTCGGGCCCCGCGAGCTTAGGCTCGCAGTGTCGGTGGGTTACGCGGTGCGGGCGATGCGTGCGAGCACGCCGTGTACGAACGAACCGGAGTCGTCGGTGGAGAACTCCTTGGCGAGTTCGACGGCCTCGTCGATCGCCACCGCGGTCGGTACCTCGTCGTTGAACATCACTTCCCAGACGGCGAGACGGAGGATGGCGCGATCGACCGCCGGCATCCTCTCGAGTTTCCAATCGCGGGCGTGGGTGATGATCTGCTCGTCGATCTCGTCACGGTTGTCGACGACGCCGTCCACGATCTCTCGGGCGTACAGCCACGAGGCCTCGCGGGCCGGCTCGTTCGCCGCGCGCTTCGCCTCGGCGGCGAGAGTGATGGCCAAGTCGTCGCCACGGACGTCCGACTGGTACAGGATGTCGAGGGCGCGCTTGCGCGCCTTGGAGCGTGCGCTCATCTGCTCAGCGGTCCGTGCGTCAGTTGACGCGGCCGAGGTAGTCGCCCGTGCGGGTGTCGACCTTGACCTTGGTGCCCTGCTCCACGAAGAGCGGCACCTGGATCTCGTAGCCGGTCTCGACCGTTGCGGCCTTCGTGCCGGCCGACGAGCGGTCGCCCTGCAGGCCGGGTTCGGTGTAGGTGATCTCAAGGACGACCGAGGCCGGCAGCTCGACGTAGAGAGGGTTGCCGTTGTTGAGGGCGATCTGCACCTGCTGGTTCTCGAGCAGGAAGTTCGCGGCATCGCCGACGGTGGCGGCGGCGACGTTGATCTGGTCGTAGTCGTCGACGTCCATGAAGACGAAGTTGTCGCCGTCGTTGTACAGGTACGTGAAGTCGCGGCGGTCGACATTCTCGATGTCGATCTTCGCGCCCGCGTTGTAGGTGCGGTCGACGACCTTGCCCGTGAGGACGTTCTTCAGCTTCGTCCGAACGAACGCGCCACCCTTGCCCGGCTTGACGTGCTGGAACTCGATGACGTTCCAGAGCTGGCCGTCGATGCTGAGGACGACGCCATTCTTGATGTCTGCGGTCGATGCCATGAGTGTGGAGTTTCCGTTCGTGAGGTTCGAGGTGCCGCACTCGCGCGGGGCGGCCGACAGTCGATCTTAGCCCACGGTGTTCCACGGACCGGGGTATCAGCCCTCCGCGGCGCCCGCGATGATGTCGATCAGCAGCCGAGTGGCGCGCCCATACCCGGCGACGCCCTCACCGATCACGTGGACGGCGGCGACATCGGCGACATACGAATGGTGACGGAACGACTCTCGTTCGTAGACGTTCGAGATGTGCACCTCGGCCACAGGTAGCGAGACGCCCGACAACGCATCGCGCAGCACGACGGAGGTGTGCGTGAGCCCGCCGGGATTGATGACAATGCCCTGGCAATCCGTGCGCGCCGCGTGAATGGCATCGATGAGCGCACCCTCGTGGTTGCTCTGCACCGCCCGCACCTCGAATCCGTGTTCCGCGGCGGCATCCGCGACGAGCCGCTCGACGTCGGCGAGGGTGTCGTGGCCGTACATGGCGGGTTCGCGGATGCCGAGGAGGTTGAGGTTCGGCCCGTTGACGAGGAGCAGGCGACGCGGCGTCATCACGCGCCCACACTACCGGCGCGGCGCATCACGAGTTCGGGTCCGATGACGCTCGTGAACGTCTCGCCGGTGGGCACGAAGCCGATGGCATGGTAGGCCCTCTGCGCGCGGAGGTTGTCGACATGCACGTCCAGCGTGAGGTCGGCGGCTCCGCGTTCGGCGGCCCAGTCCGCTGCGGCAGCCACCAGCTCGCCCAGCAGACCCGAACCGCGGTGCGACGGGGCGAGGTACACGCCGACGATGTCGGCGCGCGGGTCTGCGACGGGGCGTCCCAGGTGATCGACCCCGCCCGACTCCCGCAGCAGCACGGTGACGGTTCCCACCCACCCCGCGCCGTCGTCAGCGATGAATTGTGCCGCATCCGTGCCCATCGCGGCGCCCGCGGTGCGGTCACGCCAGAACGCGTCGTCGTGCGCGCGTTCCTGATCGGGCGTCGACAAGAAGGCGATCGCTGCGGCGGCATCGCTCACGGCCTCGATGCGGAGGTCGCGCACCTGCCGCCACTCTTCTATGCGCACGCGGCGCACCTGTGGCGCTGAAATCACTCGGCCACTTCCTGGTACGCGGCGAACAGCAGCGACTCGTCCGGCGCCTGCAGGACCGTCGGCTTGCCGATGTCGTCGAGCACGATGAAACGGAGCATGGATCCGCGAGCCTTCTTGTCGCGCTGCATCGTCGCCAGCAGCTGTTTCCACGCACCAGAGCGGTACGAGGTGGGCAAGCCCAGCAGCTCGAGGATGCGACGGTGTCGTGCGGCCGCGTCATCGGACAGACGCCCGGCCAGACGCGACAACTCTGCGGCGAAGAGCATGCCGACCGAGATCGCTGCACCGTGACGCCACTGGTAGCGCTCCGCATGTTCGATGGCATGGCCCAGCGTGTGACCGTAGTTCAGGACCTCGCGCAGTCCCGCTTCGCGCAGATCTTCTCCGACGACCTTCGCCTTCATCGTGATGGCGAGTTCGATGCACCGGCGGAAGGCGGCCGAGCGCGGATCGACGGCGGCTTCGGGGTCGGCTTCGATGAGGTCGAGGATCTCGGAGTACCAGATGAATCCCGCCTTGACGACCTCGGCGAACCCGGCGACCCGCTCGTTGCGGCTGAGGCTGTCGAGAAGCGCGAGGTCGCAGATGACCGCCCGGGGCGGCCAGAAAGCTCCGACGAGGTTCTTCCCCTCGGCCGTGTTGATTCCCGTCTTGCCACCCACGGCGGCATCGACCATCCCGAGCACGGTCGTCGGCACCTGCACGATCGCGACGCCCCGGAGCCAGGTCGCGGCGACGAACCCCGCCAGATCGGTGACCGCTCCGCCGCCGAAGCCGATCACGGCGTCCGTGCGGGTGAAATCGGCCTGACCCATCACCTGCCAGCAGAAGGCGGCGACTTCGACGCGCTTGCCCTGCTCGGCGTCGGGGATCTCGGCCAGCAGCACCTGCCGCTCCCCGGAGGCGAGCAGCATTGTGCGCAGCTGCGTCGCCTGTTCCGCGAGCGTCGGCGGGTGCACGACGAGAACCTTCCGCGCGGCAGGCGGCAGAGCGTGCTCGACCAGGGGAAGAATTTCCCGACCGATCGTGACGTCGTACGGCTGATCGCCGCTCACGCGGATGACGGTGGTGTCTGTCATTGTCGTTCTCCCGGAGCACGGCGGTCATCGCCGCCGGTGCCGTCTGTGGTGATCCATGTGGCGAGGACGTCGACGACGTCCTGCAGCGGTCCCGCCGAGGTGTCGAAAGCGATGTCGGCGAGGCGTTCGTACACCGGCCGGCGCTGCGCGTAGATCTCGTGCCAGCGTGCGACCGCGTCGCCCTCCTGCAGCAGTGGCCGCGCGCCACCGCGGATACGCGAGGCGACGTTCTGCGGTGCGACGGTCAGAAGAACAACCCGGTGCGCGGCAAGATCTGTCTGGGTATCGGGGTGCAGCACAGCTCCCCCGCCGAGTGCGATCACGCCGCCGGTCGCGAGAGCGCTCGACACGGCGCTCCGCTCGAGCGCACGGAAGGACTCCTCCCCCTGACGGGCGAAGATCTCCGTGATCGGTCCGTGCTCGCGCGTGATGACCGCGTCGCTGTCGGTGAAGGGCAGCGCGAGGCGCTTCGCGACGCGCTTGCCCACGCTCGTCTTGCCGGCCCCCATCGGACCGATGAGAAC
>CAUPYO010000124.1:0-6438 GCA_963515565.1 uncultured Microbacterium sp. | reverse complement strand
CGGATTCGAGTTCCTCAGGGGCCTCGATGCGCGCCGCCGCGACGGTCGCATCGCCCGCCGTCGAGGTCTCGACGCGGGAGAGGATGTCGCCCGACCACACCCGGTTGGCAGGCAGGGCCGGGTCGGTGTCGGCGGCGTTCGTGAACCCGGATGCCCCCTCCGCGCCCGCGCTCTCGCGCAGGTCGAAGACAGCCGTATCGACGAACGAGCTGCCGTCGTCGCGGCCGCTCGCGATGCCGAGCACGACCTGGGTGAGATCGCCGTCCGTCCCGTCGGGCGCCGGCCGGGTCACCGCCGATGCATCCGTCGTGTCGGTATCGGTGTCGGTGTCGGCCTCGGCGGCGCGGTCCTGGCGGCGGCGGGGTCCCACCGGCAGCGCCGGATCGACCGACCGATCGAACGACGCGAGGAACCGGTCGCGCTCGCGGGCGAACATCGCCGGCTCGTCGGCGAGATCGAACGCGGCCGAGAGGAAGTTGTCGCTCGACGCGTTCTCCTCCAGCCGACGCACCAGATAGCTGATCGCGACGTCGAATTCGTCGGGACGCACGACTGGCACGTACAGCAACACGTGACCGACCTCGCGCGAGACCGCGGCGACCTGCCCCTGCGCCATCCCGAGCAGCATCTCGAACTCGACGTCGTCGCCGGGCGCGTCCACCGCGTTCAGGCCGCGTTCACCCGCCCGCAGCCAGGCGTAGGCGATGTCGAAGAGGTTGTGGCCGGCGACGCCGATGCGGACAGCCCGGGTGTTCTCCGGGTGCAGCGCCTCGTCGAGACAGCGGAGGTAGTTCGCGTCGGAATCGAGCTTGCTGGCGTGGGTCGCGAGCGGCCAACCGTGCATCGCGGCATCCACCCGCTCCATCGCGAGGTTCGCCCCCTTCACGAGGCGCACCTTGATCCGCGCGCCCCCGGCATCCACCCGCTGCTGCGCCCACGCCGTGAGCTCGCGCAGCGCCGGCAACGCGTCGGGCAGGTAGGCCTGCAGCACGATGCCCGCCTCGAGCTGCCGCAACCGCGGATCATCGAGCAGGCGCGTGAAGACCGCGATGGTCAGGTCGAGATCGCGGTACTCCTCCATGTCGAGGTTGATGAACGTCTGCGCCGCCCCCGGACCGGGCGAGGTGGATGCCGACAGGTACAGCGGCAGCAGACGTTCCACGACGGTGTCGACGACCTCGTCGAACGCCCACATCGAGATGTGGCTGGCGATCGCAGAGACCTTCACGGAGACGTAGTCGACGTCGTCCCGGCGGATGAGTTCGTGGATGCCGTCGAGGCGCCGCAGCGCCTCGCTCTCGCCCAGCACCGCCTCGCCGAGCAGGTTGAGGTTCAGCCGCGCGCCGGATGCGCGGATCTTCTCGAGTGCGGGACCGAGTTTGTCGGGGCGCGCGTCGACGACGAGATGGCCGACCATCTCACGCAGCACCCGCCGCGCGACCGGCACGGTGGGCGAGGGCAGCAGCGGCGCCACCGCCCCACCGGCACGCACGGCGGCGCGCAGGTACCAGGGCAGGAACTCGGGCACCAGCGGAGCCACCCGCTGCAAGTTGGCCGCGGCAGCACCCAGCGATTCGGGCCGCATGACGCCGTCGACGAAGCCGATGGTGAAGGGCAGCCCCTGGGGGTCTTTGAGCACACCGGCCAGTCGCTGAGCGGCCGGGTCGACGTCGGCGGCGGCCGACTCATCGACCCACCGGCGCGCGAGGGCGACGGCGCGCTCCGCAAGGTCTGAGGCGGAGGGGGGCGTTGTCTCGTCGTCCATCACGCTTCCAGAGTGCACTGCGTCCATGGGTTCAGCGTGCGGCACGCATATGATTCGGCAAAAGCGATGATCTTCGACGGATATCTTTCGATACAGCCGTTCTTTTTCCCGGCCCGTCCGCGACTCAGGAGGTGAGCCCATGTTCGAACTGCGCCGGCTGCGCCTTCTCCACGAACTCGCTCAGCGGGGCACGATCACCGCGGTGGCCGAGGCGCTGTCCTACAGCCCGTCGACGATCTCGCAGCAGCTCGCGCAGCTCGAGCGCGACGCCGGGGTGCCCCTGCTCGTCCCGGACGGTCGTCGGGTGCGGCTCACCGCCCACGGCGAGACCCTTGCCGCCTACGGAGCGCGCGCCCTCGATGCAGATGAGGAGATCCGCAGCGAGTTGGAAGAGCTGCAGACGGGCGTCGCGCCCGTGCGGGTGGCGGTACTGCAGACGGCGGCCCGCACGATCGTGCCGACGGCGCTGAGCCTGCTGGTCGAGCGTGCGCCCCGACTGCGCGTCGAGCTCGCCGAGCTGGCGCCGGAGGAGGGACTGTTCGAGCTGGGAGCGCGCGGCTTCGATCTGGCGATCGCCGAGCAGTACCCCGGTCTGACCCGCCCCCACCGTTTCGCACTCGATCGCGACGTGCTCGGCACCGACCCGATCCGACTCGCCACCGCCGACGCCGCCGGCCCCCTCTCGTCCCTGCACAACCGGGCATGGGTCATGGAGCCGCGGGGCACGGCTGCCCGCGAGTGGGCCGTGCAGCAGTGCCGAGCGGCGGGATTCGAGCCGGATGTCCGCTACGAGCTCACCGATCTGAGCGGGCATATCGAGCTCATCGCCGCCGGTCACGCCGTCGGACTGCTGCCCGATCTACTGTGGGCGGGAACCGCGCCCCGCGTCCGTCTCCACCCGCTGCCGGACGACCCGGTGCGCGAGATCTTCACGGCCGCGCGCCGTTCCAGTCGCAACCGTCCCGGCATCCGCGTCGTGCGCGAGGCCCTCGCCGACGCGTTCGGTGCGCGCGTCGGATGAGAGGCGGTCGTGGCTGCGCGCCGCGGCAGGCATCCCTCCCGGGGCGTCACTCCCAGAGGCTCGGCGCCGGCGCTTTCGTGGACGGCAGCGCGCTGTCACGCGCCCAATCCGCGACCCACTGCGGAAGCGGCGGCAGATCGTCGGGGCGGTGCAGTGCGTCGAAGAGTTCGTCGGTGTTGACCACGCCGCCGGTGCGACGGAGGAACCGCGCCCGGACGATCATCTCCGCGTAGACCTCGCCGTCGACCACGGCACGATGAATCTGGTAGACGGCTTTGTCGTCGTGGGCGTAGAGGCGTGACTCGACGGTGAAGCGCTGCCACAGCTGCAGCGACTTACGGAAGCTCACCGTCTCGCTGGCGACGACCGCGTACCACCCCTGCGCGTTCATGGCGTCCCAGATGCCCGTGCGGATCAGCAGATCGAACCGGCCGAGATCGAACAGTGAGGCATACCGGCCGTTGTTCATGTGGCCGAGCAGATCGATGTCGGTGGGCAGGGTCCGCAGCGTCACGCGCCCGACGGTGCGCGGCGGCAACGGGCCGCGACGGCGCAGCATCGCCTTGGCGCGCCAGATGGTCAAGAGGGTCCGCCACCATACGTTCACGAAGCGCGATGCTAGCGGGTTCGACAGCGATCAGCGGAAATCGATTGTGGCCATCCCACAGTTCGCTCGACCCTCCTGACGCAGCGATGTGAGGGCTCCGGCGTCGATTTCGTGTTTCTGTGAGCCCGCCGTAGAGTCTGGCCATGGAAGCCCCCACCGACATTTCAGCGCAGACCGACATCGTCGTCCGTCCCGTGCGGGACGTGGATGCCGAGGCTCTCGGACGGGTCCACGCGACCTGCTGGCACGAGACCTACGACCACCTCATCAGCAAGGCCGCTCTCGAGAACGTGTCGCCGCGGCGACTCGCCGAGCTGTGGACGCATTGGGCGCAGCAGGGCCCGGAATTCAAGATGTTCGCCGCCCTCGCCGACGGCGATATCGTCGGCTTCGTGGGATCGGGTCCGGCGCGCGACCGCGACGCCCCGCGGGAGCGCGAGCTGTACTTCATCTATCTGCTCGACACGTTCCACGGCACGGGCATCGGCCAGCAGCTCTTCGACGCGGCCATCGAGCCCGGCGAAGAGGCGTACCTGTGGGTCGCGGAAGACAACCCGCGCGCCCACCGCTTCTACGCGCGCAACGGCTTCGCCCTCGACGGAGCGAGCCACACCGAGCCGTTCCTCGGCGAGACGCTCACCGAAGTCCGCTTCGTGCGCTGACCCGCGTCAGCGGCCGCTGACCGTGCCGAACAGGCGCGCGATCGGAGCCAGCACCAGCGGACGCGCGGCCACCCAGCCACCGGCGATGACGGCGAGCGAGACCACGAACAGCCAGAACCCGGTCCAGTTGTCGGCGTAGGCCGTCGGATCGACCGATCCTGTGGCCGCGTACATATGGTTGAGGTTTCGCAACGCCCCCGTGGCGAGGACGAGCACGACGTGGATCACGATGAACACGACGAAGTACAGCATCACGGGGAAGTGCACCTTGCGCGCCCACTCGATGGGATACGCCGCGCTGAGCTTCGCGTTCTTCTTCGGCCACATCCCGCTCATGCGGTAGCCACTGATCGCGGCGAGGGGAGCCGCGATGAAGACAGTGGAGAAGTACGCGAGCTGCTGCAGCGCGTTGTAGTTGACCCAGCCGTTCTCGGTCGGCCAGTCGAGAGAGACATACTGCAGCGCCGCGCTCAGCGCGTTGGGCAACACCTCCCAGCTGGTGGGCACGATGCGCATCCACTGGCCGGTGACGAACAGCAGCACGACGAAGACGGCTCCGTTGATCAGCCACAGCAGGTCGAGCGCCTGGTGGAACCAGATCGTCAGGCTCGTCTTGCCCTTCGGGTTGTTCCTGGGCGCCCAGAACGCCGTCGGCCGCTTCTCGCGGCGGATCGTGAGACCAGAACGGATGATCAGCGCCATCAGGAAGACGTTGAAGAAGTGCTGCCAGCCCAGCCACGCGGGGATGCCGACCGGCGCCCCCTCGGGCAGGTGGTACTCGCCGGGGTAGGTCACGAGGAAGTCGCGGAGGCCGTCGAGGCTCAGCAGGAAACGCACGGCGAGCACGGCCATGCCGGCGGCGAACAACAGCCCGAGGCCGCCCACGATGACCGCGCCGGCCCACTGCACCTTCGTGAAGGGACCGATGCGCTGCGGCTGGGGCTTCTCGGTGGGTCGGCGCGACGCCGCGCGGCCGGCCCATGCCGTCTGCGGCACCGTCAGCGGCGGCCGCGGACCCCGCGGAACCTCGTCGTGCTCGACGACGACCGAAGCCGCGGTTGCGGTGGTCTCCGCGGTCGCGGTCGTCTCCGCGGTCTCCGTCGTCTCCGCGGTTGCGACGACCACCGCGCGCACGACATCGGCGGGCCAGGGATCCCCACCCTGAGTGCGCGGCAACCCGCGACGAACAGCGACGCCTGCGTCGCCCCGTGCTTCGCTCGCGGGTTCGTGCGCCTTGTCGGGCGCGGATGCCGCGGCAACCGGCAATTCAGCGGCATCCTGCGAGTCAGCGGCACCCGCCGGCTCGACCGCCGCGACGCCCGCCGTCGCCACTGCCGGCCAGGGCTCCCCATCCGGCACGCGAGGCAACCCGCGACGCAGCGCAACGGTGGACGAATGAGCGGATTGGTTCGCGGGTCCGTCCGCCCTCGTGGGCGCGGATGCCGCATCGACCCGCGCTTCAGCGAGCTCCGCGGCGGCAGCGGGCGCCACAGCAGCGACCTCAGCGACCTCAGCGACCTCCATCGCATCGGCCGGAGCCTGTCCCGCCGGCGGCCACGGCTCGCCGCCGGGAACGCGCGGCAGGCCGCGGCGTATCGAGGATCCGCCGGTCGCCATCAGGCCTTCCTGGCTTCGAGGGCCGCAATCAGCTGCGGGACGACCGTGAACACGTCGCCCACAATGCCGAAGTCGGCGATGTCGAAGATGGGTGCGTCGCCGTCTTTATTGATCGCGACGATGGTCTTGGCGGTCTGCATGCCGGCTTTGTGCTGGATCGCGCCCGAGATGCCGAGAGCGACATACAACTGCGGCGACACCGAGACTCCGGTCTGTCCCACCTGGTGCGAGTAGGGGACGTAGCCGGCATCCACCGCCGCGCGGGAGGCACCCACCGCCGCGCCGAGCGTGTCGGCGAGCTGCTCCACGAGTGCGAACTTCTCCTGCGAACCGAGGCCGCGCCCCCCTGAGACGACCTTGGCGGCTCCGCGCAGTTCGGGCCGCGACGACGCCGCGACTTCTGCCTCGAAAGCGGTGATCCGCGCGGCGGGCGCGCCGGAGGCCGCCACGTCGAGGGCAACAGTCTGCGGCGCGGCGACGGCGTCGGCCCGCGCGTCGACCGCGCCCTGGCGCACCGTCACGACGAGCGTGCCGAAGGGCGGGGCGCTCGTCCCGTTGTAGGCGCCGCCGTAGACCGAGTGCTGGGCCAGCACGCCCTCGTCGTCGCGCGAGACGCCGACGGCATCCACCGCGAGCGCGGAACGCGTGCGCGCAGCGAACCGCCCCGCGATGTCGCGTCCTTCGATCGAATTCGACACGAGCACCGCGTCGGGCTGCACGAGCGCGGATGCCGCGGCCAGCGCATCGACGATCGGCACCGTGAGCG
>CAUPYO010000123.1:0-6469 GCA_963515565.1 uncultured Microbacterium sp. | reverse complement strand
CCCCCGCCCGGTCTCAGGCCTCGGCGAGTCCCAGCACGTCCAGCAACCAGGCGAGTTCGAACGCGCGCTGATGCCACGAGTTGTAGCGGCCCGAGACCCCGCCGTGACCGGCGACCATCTCGCACTTCAGCAGCGCGTCGGCGCCCACTTCGCGCAGGCGCGCGACCCACTTCGCCGGCTCCACGTAGTAGACGCGGGTGTCGTTGAGCGAGGTGGTCGCGAGAATCCGCGGGTAGGTCACGCCGTCGCGCACGTTCTCGTACGGCGTGTACGACTTCATATAGGCGTACACCTCGGCGTCGTGCAGGGGGTCGCCCCACTCGTCCCATTCGATCACCGTCAGCGGCAGCGAGGGGTCGAGGATGGTCGTCAGCGCGTCGACGAAGGGCACGTCGGCGAGGACACCGGCGAACAGCTCCGGGGCGAGGTTGGCCACCGCGCCCATCAGCAGACCGCCGGCCGAGCCGCCCTCGGCGACCAGCTGCGCGGGAGAGGTCACACCCGTATCGACGAGGTGGTGAGCCACGGCGACGAAGTCGGTGAAGGTGTTGCGCTTGTGCTGCAGCTTGCCGTCTTCGTACCACTGGCGCCCGAGTTCGCCGCCGCCGCGCACGTGTGCGACCGCGAAGACGACGCCGCGATCGAGCATCGACAGGCGCGCCACCGAGAAGCCCGGTTCGATCGAGTGCTCGTACGAGCCGTAGCCGTAGAGGTGCACCGGACGCGGGGCGTCGCCCGGTTCACCGAACGAGCGCTTCCACACGAGTGAGACGGGAACGCGCGTGCCGTCGGAGGCGGTGACCCACTCGCGCCGCTGCCCGTACTCTTCCGGGTCGTAGCCGCCGAGCACGGGCTGCCGCTTGCGCAGCAGCAGCTCGCCGGTGGCGACCTCGTAGTCGTACACGGTGCCCGGGGTGAGGAACGACCCGAAACCGAGCCGTACGACCGGTGGTGCCCATTCCGGGTTGCCCGCGGCTCCCGCGGTGTAGAGCTCCTCCGAAAAGGCGAGCTCGTCGACGGAGCCGGTGCGGTAATCGAGGATCCCCATGCGGGCGAGGCCGTCGCGGCGATAGGACACGACCGCCCAATCGCGGAAGGATGACACATCCAGCAGGCGCCTGCCGGGGGTGTGGGGAAGGATGACCTCGCGGGCTCCGAGCGCGTCGGATGCCGACACGCGCACCAACTCGAAGTCGAGCGCATCCTCGTTGTGCACGATGTACAGCACGTCCTCGCCGTCGACCACAGCGTGGGTCGCCGAGTACTCGACGCCCTCGCGGCGCGGCCAGATCGCGCGCGGCTCGGCGCGGAGGTCGGCGGCATCCACGAGGTACTCCTCCGTGGTGATGGACGATCCGACCTCGATCACCAGGTACTTCTCGCTGCGGGTGAACCCGGCGCCCACCCAGTAGCGCTCATCGGGCTCGTGGAAGAGGCGCACGTCGTCGGCGGATGCCGTGCCGACCTCATGCAGCCACACCGTGTCGGGGCGCCACGCGTCGTCGACGGTCGTGTAGACGATGTAGCGGCCGTCGGGTGAGAAGCTCGCTCCCGACGATGTGTTCTCCACCACGTCGGGCAGCGTCTCGCCCGTGGTCAGGTCGCGGACGCGCAGGGTGTAGCGCTCGTCGCCTTCGACATCGACGCCGTACAAGAGGCGCGAGCCGTCGGGGGTCACGTCGAAGCTGCCGAGGGAGAAGAACTCGTGCCCGTCGGCTTCGACGTTGCCGTCGAGCAGCACCGTCTCGCCGGGCACGTCCGCACCGGGAATCAGCACGGGCGGGGTCCAGTCGTCGGGGCCGGCCAGCGGCGCGCGGCAATGGATGCCGTACTGTTTGCCCTCGACGGTGCGTCCGTAGTACCAGAAAGTGCCCTGGCGGGTGGGTACCGACAGATCGGTCTCCAGGGTGCGTGCCTTGATCTCGTCGAAGATCCGCTGGCGGAGGCCGGTCAGGTGTGCCGTGCGCGCCTCGGTGTAGGCGTTCTCCGCCTCGAGGTGCGCGATGACCTCGGCATCCTCCTTTGCACGGAGCCACTCGTAGTCGTCGTGCATCTCGTCGCCGTGATGCCGACGCACGGTCGGGCGCGCGGCGGCGGTGGGAGCGGTCAGCGGCGAAGCGGCGGAGTCTCGGGTCACCGCTCCACGCTAATCGACGACGGGCGGATCGAGGCCGATGACCGTTCGTTCGGACGGCCCGGGATGTGGGAGGATTTCTGTGTCCGGTTGCCGGAACATGAACCCACGGTGAACTCTTCGTTCGCGCCGCCGATCGCATCGGCTCCCTTCCTGTGTAACCCGACGAAAGCGAACTGTGGAAACCGCCGCCCTCATCGTCGTGCTGGTGATCGCGCTGGCGCTGTTCTTCGACTTCACGAACGGCTTCCACGACACCGCGAACGCGATGGCCACGCCGATCGCGACCGGTGCCCTCAAGCCCAAGGTCGCCGTCCTGCTCGCCGCCAGCCTCAACCTCGTGGGTGCGTTCTTGTCCACAGAGGTCTCCAAGACCATCTCGCACGGCATCGTCCGCGAAGACCAGATCGAGCCACTGGCCTTTTTGCCGATCATCTTCGCCGGCCTCATCGGCGCCATCACGTGGAACATGCTGACCTGGCTGCTGGGCCTGCCGTCCAGCTCGTCTCACGCTCTCTTCGGCGGCCTCATCGGCGCCACCCTGGTGGGCGCGAGTGCCGCCGCGATCGACTTCGGGATGGTGCTGAGCAAGGTCGTACTGCCCGCGCTGATCGCGCCCTTCACGGCCGGAGTGATCGCCTTCCTCGCCACGCGTCTGGCCTACGCGATCACGCGCCGCTACGACAGCAAGCCCGATGGACGAGACGGCTTCCGCTGGGGGCAGATCTTCACGTCGTCGCTCGTCGCGCTCGCCCATGGCACCAACGACGCGCAGAAGACCATGGGCGTCATCACGCTTGCGCTGATCATGGCCGGCTGGCAGAACGCCGCGCACGCCGACCCGCAGCTCTGGGTCATCCTGGCGTGTGCGCTGACGATCGCCCTGGGCACCTACATGGGCGGGTGGCGCATCATCCGAACGCTCGGCAAGGGGCTCACCGACGTCAAGCCCGCGCAGGGGTTCTCGGCCGAGACCTCGACGGCGGCGACGATCCTCGCCTCCAGCGCCCTGGGTTTCGCCCTCTCGACGACGCAGGTCGCGTCGGGCTCGGTCATCGGCTCGGGTCTGGGTCGCCGCGGCTCGAAGGTGCGCTGGCGCACGGTCGGGCGCATCGCGGTCGGATGGGTGCTGACGCTGCCGGCATCCGCCGCCGTCGGCGCTTTCGCGGCGCTGCTGGTGGTGTGGTTCGGCAGTGCGGGCATCTTCATCGATGCCGTGCTGGCCGTCGCCATCATCGTGCTCATGTTCGTGCGGTCCCGGCGCAATCAGGTCGACTCTTCCAACGCGATGAGCGAGGTGGCCGACTCCGGTCACGCCGTGAAGGTCAAGCGCAACCCGCCGCCCACCCGCCGCCAGCGCGCGATTCTGCGCGCCGAGCGTGCGCAGCAGAAAGCTGCGCGCGCTGACGATAAAGCGCGCCGGGCAGCGAAGAAGGCCGGCGAAACAAAGGGGGAGCGGTGATGGGCGTCTCGATCGACTGGTTCGCCTTCGTGCAGGTGTTCGCCGCCGCCCTGACCGGCGCGGTGCTCGTGGTGGCTTTCTACGCCATCGGGCTGCGCCTGCTGGTGCGCAGCGGACATGCGCCGGTGGTCGCGCCGGCGGAGTTCACCGACGCCATCACGGTGATCACCGAGAAAGAGGCCAAGCGCGCGGCAAAGGCTGCCGCGAAGGCCGCCAAGAAGAGACCGCGCACCGATGCGCTGAAGCGGCGCGCTCTTGTCGCCGCCGCCGCCTCGTTCGCGATCTGCGGCGTCGCGGTGCTCGCCGGGCTCGCGCTCATCGTCATCCGCTGACACCGGCGCGACCGTGCGACGTCGCCGGCCCCGCCTAGGCTGAGCACATGGATGCCGCGTCGCCTCGCTTCGGTGTACACCCGCCCGCGCAGCGGGTCATCGTGCACCTCAGCGACACCCACCTCCTCGCGGGCAACCGACCACTCGGGGGCCGCTACGACACGGCGTCGAATCTGCAGGCCACGCTCGCCGCGGTGGAGCGCACCAGCGTCCGGCCCGATGCCATCGTGTTCACCGGAGATCTGACCGACCTCGGTGAACCCGACGCCTACGCCGCGCTGCGCGCCGCCGTCGAGCCCGTCGCCGATAGGCTCGGAGCTCCCGTCATCTGGGTGGCGGGTAACCACGACGAGCGGCCCGCGCTGCGCACCGGTCTGTTCGACGGTCCCGCGACGGCCGAGCCGCTTACCGGCGTCTGGGACCTCAGGGGTCTTCGGCTCATCGCGCTCGACTCTTCGGTGCCCGGGTGGCACCACGGCGACCTCGACGACGCGCAGCTCGCGTGGCTGCGTGGCATCCTGTCGACGCCGGCGCCGCGGGGAACGATCTTGGCGCTGCATCACCCGCCGCTGCCGAGTCACATCCCGTTCTTCGACATCCTCGAGCTGCGCCACCAGAGCGAGCTGGCCGACGTCATCGCCGGCAGCGACGTGCGGGCGATCCTGGCCGGACACCTGCACTACTCCACTTCCGGCACGTTCGCCGGCATCCCGGTGAGCGTCGCCTCGGCCAGTTGCTACACGATGAACCTGCAGCGTCCGCCGCAGGAGGTCAACGGCATGGACGGTGGGCAGTCCTTCCAGCTCGTCCACGTCTACGACGACACCATCACCCACACGGTCGTGCCGGTGGGCGCGGCCGAGACGGCCGAGGTATTCACTCCGCAGTGGGTGCAGCGCATGGCGGCACTGAGTCCGCAGGAGCGCCTGGAGGCGTTTTCGCGCAAGCGGTGACGCCGCTGAGCGTGCCGGCAGGTCCGTTCTGCGCCTGCGCTTGACTTCGAGCGCGCTCGAAGTTCTACCGTGGTCTCATGACCCTCATCCACGACGGCGTCTCCATCGCCGAGGCCGCCGAAGCCACCGGCGTTTCGACGCACACGTTGCGCTACTACGAACGTGCGGGCTTGATGCTGGCGCCCGTCGATCGGGCATCGTCCTCGCACCGGCGTTATTCAGACGCCGACCTCGCGTGGATCGGCTTCCTCACCCGCCTGCGCATGACGGGGATGCCCATCGCCGGCATCCGGCGCTACACCGAACTCGTCCGCGTCGGGGAGGCCACTGTGCCCGACAGGCATGAGTTGCTCGTCCAGCACCGCGAACGCGTGCGTGCGCAGCTCGCCGAGATCACCGCGAGCCTGCGGGCCATAGACCACAAGATCGACATCTACGACAAGGAGATCGCCCACTCATGAAATCCACGACCCTCGGAACCGTTCCCGGCCTGCAGGTGAGCCGCATCGGACTCGGGCTGATGGGCATCAGTGCGTTCTACACCGGCGCCGGCCAGGACGACGCCGACGGTGCCCGCACGATCCTCGGCGCCCTCGACCGCGGCGTCACTCTGCTCGACACGGCGGAGATGTACGGGCCCTATACGAACGAGGAGCTGCTCGGACGCACGCTGGAGGAGTCCGGACGCCGCGACGAGGTGGTCATCGCCACGAAGTTCGGCACCCTCCGCCACACTTCGGGAGGCGAGCGGGGTCTCGATGGCACCCCGGAAAACGTCCGCCTCGCGGTCGAGGGGTCGTTGCGCCGTCTGCGCACCGACCGCATCGACCTCTATTACCAGCACCGCATGGACCCGTCCACGCCCATCGAAGACACCGTCGGCGCCCTCGCCGAGCTCGTCGCCGAGGGGAAGATCCGCGGCTACGGCCTGTCCGAGGCATCCGTCGCGACCATTCGGCGTGCCCACGCGGTGCACCCGGTGACGGCGATCCAGACGGAGTACTCGCTGTGGACCCGCGACCCCGAGGCCGAGCTGCTGCCCGCGCTGCGCGAACTCGGCGTCGGCTTCGTGCCGTACTCGCCGCTCGGCCGGGGTTTCCTGACCGGTGCCATCCGCTCGCTCGACGTGCTCGACGACGATGACTTCCGAAAGAGCAATCCTCGCTTCGCCGACGGCGCGTTCCAGGCGAACCTCGCCATCGTCGACGCCGTCGAGCAGATCGCACAGGATGCCGGTGCCACCTCGGCGCAGGTCGCGCTGGCCTGGCTGCTGGCACAGGACGAGCACATCGCGCCCATCCCCGGCACGCGCAAACTCAGCCGCGTGGAGGAGAACATCGGCGCCGTCGACCTCGAACTCACGCCCGCGCAGCTGGCCGCCCTCGACGGCTTGGCCGCGCCGGTGGGGGAGCGCTACGCAGATATGTCGAGCGTCAACCGCTGAGTCACCGCGACGCCCTACGCGACGGACAACGTGTACGCGGCCGAGGGCGGCGTTGTGTCTGCTGTACGCCCGGTACACCGGACGCGCAAAGCCGCCGCGGGTAGGCTCGAGCCCGACCCCCGAGGCGACGACCCAAAAGGACAG
>CAUPYO010000122.1:0-6499 GCA_963515565.1 uncultured Microbacterium sp. | reverse complement strand
CGGCATGGCTGCACGGTCGTGCCGGAGCCGCAGCGTCGGAGGCCCACGGTGGGGGACCGCTGGTCGCCCTCGATGTCGCCCACGCCGTGGCATCCGTCGTGGGCGGGCTGATCACGTCGCGCTGACGCGCATCCCTAGGATGGAGGGATGACGAGGCGGAGCGTGTTGTGGGCCGCCTTCCTCCTCGTGCATCTCGGTGTCGCCTGGCTCGGCTTCCTCATGCCGAACGAACCGATGGGCGACGTGTACCGGGTCTACGAGCCCTGGTCGACGAACGCGCTCGAGGGGCACGGCATCGTGGGCATCGACCAGTCGTGGGTGTACCCGCAGCTGGCGCTTGTGCCCAAGCTGCTCGCGCACGCGTTCGCGTGGATCGCCGGCTACACCGTCGCGTGGGCGATCGTGGTGATCGCAGCGGATGCCGTCGCCTTCGCCGTCCTGATCGGTCGCGCGCGGTCGACCGGTCGCGTCACCGCTGCGTGGTTCTGGCTCTCGTACATCGCGCTGCTCGGACCGGTCGGCCTCTATCGACTGGACGGTTTCACCGTCGCGCTTGCCGTGCTGGGGTGTCTGTGGCTGGTCGGCCGACCCTGGCTGGCGTCGCTGCTGCTGTCGGTGGCGACGTGGATGAAAGTGTGGCCGGCCGCGGTCATCGCCGCGGCGGTCATCGCCGTCCGCCGACGCGGGGCGCTCGTGGGCGGCGCGGCGCTGGTGAGCGCGGCGACACTCTTGGGAGTGGCGATTCTCGGCGGTGGGGCGAACGCGTTCGGGTTCATCGGCGACCAGACGACGCGCGGCTTGCAGGTGGAGGCCCCGATCAGCATGGCCTACCTCTGGGGCGCCCTGCTGCACACTCCCGGGTTCTTCGTCTACTACGACCAGCATCTGCTGACGTTCCAGGTAACCGGAACGCAGATCGATCCGGTCATCGCCGCCATGACACCGGCCCTCGTGATCGCGATGCTCGTCGTCTCGGCACTGGGGGTCATCGCCGTCGTATGCGGCGTGCGGTATGCGACGCTCTTCCCGACGCTGTCGCTCGCACTCGTCCTCGGCTTCATCGTCTTCAACAAGGTCGGCTCGCCCCAGTACCTGTGCTGGTTGGTGCCGTCTCTCGTCATCGGACTCATCCTGGACCGTCGGCGATGGACGGCGCCGGCATCCGTCGCCCTCTTCGCGGCGCTGCTGACGCAGCTCGTCTATCCGCTGACGTACAACGGCGTCCTCTACCCGCAGGTGGTTCCGGTCAGCCTGCTGACCCTTCGCAACCTCGTGCTCTTCGCGCTGTTCGTCTGGATGCTCGTTCGGCTGGTGGCGCTCGTCCGCCGGCCGGTGCAGACCGCCGTCGCCCTCCGTGCCGCCGATAGTCCCACTCTCGGCGTGCCCGACCTGACCTGATCTCCCTCTCGTGCGGCCCGACCTCGTCCGAATCGATCGAAGGAGCACCGCATGCTCGTCGCCTTCTTCGGGCTGGCGCACCGCACGACCTCGATGTTCACGAATATTGTCGATCCAGGACATGGGTATCCGGTCCGACCGGCTGCGATCTAAGGAGACCTCAACATGCTGCTCGCGTTCTCAGTAGCTCCATCCGGCACCGGCCGCGCTGACGGCTCGGTCCACGACGCTGTCGCGGCCGCCGTCAAAGTCGTTCGCGACTCTGGTTTACCCAACCGGACTTCGGCAATGTTCACTGAGCTTGAAGGCTCGTGGGACGAGGTCTTCGACGTCGTGAAGCGCGCGACCGAGGCCGTCGAGCCGTTTGGCTCCCGTATCTCACTCGTCATCAAGGCGGACATCAGGCCCGGGTACGAGGGTGAGCTTGAGGGCAAGCTCGAACGGCTGGAAGCGGCGATATCGAACTCCCCCGGAGTGTGAGGGAGTTTCCTTACGAGATCGCGCTGAGAAACTCACGGTAGGCCTCGATCGTTCCCGGGGCAAGAAGAGCTCGCGGCCAGAAGATGCCCGTGAGGACTCCGACGGCGGCATGTTCGTCCACTGCCCGCCTGGCCAAAGAATGCACGCCATCAACGTGTGTGACCGAGAGGAAATCGCCGAAGGACTCACGATAGACGCGCTCTGTTTCGGCGACGTCGACATTCCGATCGTGAGTTCCGATGAGGAGCAGAACGGGAGTCTGTCTACTCGCCGCTTGGAGGAGGTCCGCTGCCGCGTCTGCCTGCATGTTCCGTGCGACAAACTCCCATCGTTCGGCTGTCATCGGTTTGCTGTCGGTGGTCATGAGGAGGTACTTCGCATATCCGGCGTCGTCGGTGAGCAGGTCTCTCACGGCATCGCTTTCGGCGATGGCGCTCTCGCGTTCGGCGTCGCTCGCCCCAGCGTGGTCGAGTTCGGCCAGAAGATTGAATCGACCCTGGGAGAGCCAATTGACGGCAGTTCCGACCGCGACCATCCCGTTGATATCGCCACGCGAGGCCATAACTTGCGGCATGACCCACCCGGCTTGGCTGGCTCCCCACAGAACGATTCGTTGCGTGGGTATGTCGCTCTGAGACAGAGCCCAGTCGATCGCGGCGTTCACTTCGGCAGCCCGGTCGTTCATCGACTGGTCTAGCCAGTTGCCTGTCGACGCGCCCACGCCCGGCTTACTCCAGGAGAGCGTTGCGAACCCCGCATCAGCTGCGCCCTCGAACCATGGAAAGTAGAGACCGTCTTGGGTCGCATTTACGGCGGCATCTCCGTGGACAACGATAACCAGACCTCGTGAATCCTTCTGGATCGGCAGGGTGAGTACGCCGTCGAGGTGTCCCGCCTCGCGGGGTATCTGCACAGCGCTCTGCGTGAAGCGGTAATCGTTGCCAACGAGGGCAACGCCCACTGCGGCGAGGGCAGCCGTCAGGAGGGTGACGAGGCTGATGATGAGGGACCGGAAAACTATCGTTCTGCGCGCGAACGTAATCTACATGATAGAAATGAGCCGTGGATGTTGTGACAGTGGGTCGTGGTTTTGCCGGGTCGGATCGAGAGGCGGTCGCGACTCTCTATTGGGAAGCCTTCGAGCGCAAGCTTCGCCCCGCATTTGCTGACGCCGCGGCCGGGTTCCGTGCAGTTCATGCATCCTTGCGGCCAGATCGTTTCCTCATCGCGCGTTCGAGTGACGCAACGGTAGTCGGCGTATGCGGCTTTCACCGAAGCGGAACGGGGGCAGTCGACGTGACGTGGAGGAGCCTACGAGCCCACGTGAGTGTCGGACAGTCGCTTCGCGCCATTGTCGTTCTGTCGTTGCTCGCGCGCGAGCCGAGCACGAGCGCCCTCGTGCTCGATGGGATCGGCGTGGATTCGAGCCGACGCGGCGGCGGAATCGGCACCCTGCTTTTGGCGGCGGCCGAAGAGCTCGCTCGTGAGTGGCGCATGCGATCAGTGAGGCTGTCGGTCATCAAGGGGAACTCGCGAGCCCGTGCACTCTATGCTCGGCGGGGATTCTCGCCCATCGATGAGGGTTCCCTGGGTGTGTTGGGATCCATCTACGGGTTTGATCGCTACGTCACCATGCGTAAGGACGTTGTGGCATGAGCAGCCGCATCAGCCCACGTACGTTGATCGAGGCCTTCCTTCCCTTCGACGGCATGGTCGACCTGTCTCTCATCTACGGGACGGCCGACGAACTTGGTCTCGGAGACCAGCCGGTCCGGCTAGCGCTCAAGCGTCTCGTGGCGGGGGGTGAGGTCGTGCAGGTTGGTCGCGGCCGCGCCGGAACGTTGGAGCTCACGGAGCTCGGAAAGCGCCGACTCTCGGTTGACCGGGTAGGCGTGCAACTCGCGTTGGCCCAGGACACGGGCGAGGCCCCGTGGGACGGGCTCTGGAGGCTGCTCGCAATTCGCGCCCCAGAATCTGACCGCGCCGTCAGAGACAGGTTCCGTCGAGAGGTCGTGGGACTGGGCGCAGCGGCGTGCTCCACTGGCCTGTACGTCACCCCCCACGACATCACGCAGCTTCTGTCGCCGGGAATGGGTAAGTACCTCGTGACGGCAGAAACGGAAAGACTGACGGTGCACGAGTGTGATGATCCTCGTGAAATTGCCGCATCGCTGTGGCCTCCCAGCCCAACCCTCCAGGCGTACCAGCCTCTCGCGGATCTGCTTGATGAGGCGCCGACGCAGGGCAGCGTGATCGAGCGCCAACTCCGGCTTGCGGATGCGCTGGAGAGTGCGCTGAGAGGCGACCCGCTCTTGCCTCGCGAACTGCGCGCAGGCGAATGGGCCCCGGCCAACCTCCGGCGCCGCTGGCTTGATGCGTGGACGCGCCTGCACACGGGCTCGAATTCTGTGTTTCGTGGTTGGATCGCGGGGTACGAGATGCTCACGGAGAGAGCCGACCGGTAATATTGCCGGGTGATCTCCTCGACCCCGTCGAGGGGTGCGGCGATGTGGGCGCTCCTCTCGCTCGCCATCGGCTCCTTCGGCATCGGCATGACCGAGTTCGTCGTCATGGGCCTGCTGCCCAACATCGCCGCCGACCTGCTCCCCGCTACGTGGGCGTCCTCTCCGGAGGATGCCGTCGCGCAGGCGGGCTGGCTCATCACCCTGTACGCGCTCGGCGTCGTCGTCGGTGCGCCGACGATCGCGGCCGCCCTCGCGAAGTACCCCCGCCACCGGGTGATGCTCGGCCTGGCCGCCGCGTTGACCATCGGTAACGCCCTCACCTTCGTGCTGCCGAGCTTCGGGCTCGTCGCGGCATCCCGCGTGCTGGCGGGCCTGCCGCACGGCGCCTACTTCGGCATCGGCGCGCTCGTCGCCGCCGACGTCATGGGGCCGGGAAACCGCGCGAAGGGCATCGCTTTCGTGCTGACCGGGCTGACGGTCGCGAACGTCGTGGGCGTGCCGTTCGGTACCTTCCTCGGCCAGCAGTTCGGTTGGCGTGTCGCCTTCCTGGTGGTCGCGCTGATCTTCGCCCTCGCGACCGTGATGATCGCGCTCACCGTGCCCGCCCACGCGGGCGATCCGGGGCGCACCCTGCGAGCCGAGCTGGGAGCCCTGCGCGTCGGTCAGGTCTGGCTCACTCTCGGGGTGGGAGCGATCGGGTTCGGCGGGTTCTTCGCCGCCTACAGCTATGTCGCCTCGATCGTGACGAATGTGGCCGGCGAGCCGAGCACCATCGTGCCGATCGTTCTCGTCGTGATGGGCCTTGGAATGACCGCGGGTAACCTCGTCGGCGGTCACCTCGCCGACCGCGACCTGCGCCGCACGCTCGTGGGGGGACTGGCCGCGCTGATCGTCGTGCAGGTGCTGCTCGCCCTCACCGCGGGGTGGATCGTCGCGCTCGGTGTGTTCCTGTTCGCCGTCGGCTTCGTGTCGGCGGTGCTGAGCCCCACGATCCAGTCGCGCCTGATGGACGTCGCGGGCGACAACCAGTCGATCGCCGCCGCACTCAACCACTCGGCGCTGAACATCGGCAACGCGACGGGGGCCTTCCTCGGGGGCGTGGTGATCGCCGCCGGCTTCGGTTTCGTGGCACCCGTCTGGGTCGGCGCGGTGCTCGCGGCATCCGGATTGCTGCTCGCGATCGCGAGTCTGCGACGGGAGACGCGTAGCCTGCGCCGGGCCGCCGCGACCACGGCCTGAGCGCGCCGGCTCAGCTCTGCAGCAGTCGTCGCAGATGCGCGCCGACGGCAGCCGTCTCGATGAGGAACCCGTCGTGGCCGAAATCGCTGGAGAGCACGACCGCGCCGTCGTCGAGGGTCGTACGGATGCCGCGGGCGATGCGGTGCTGCCCGTCGACGGGGAACAGGCGGTCGCTGTCGGTGCCGAGCACGAGGGTCGTCGCCGTCACGCGTGCGAGGGCGTCTTCGACGCCGCCGCGATCACGTCCGACGTCGTGCGAGTTCATCGCGTCGACGAGCGTGATGTAGGTGTTCGCGTCGAAGCGTCGCGTGAACTTGTTGCCGTGGAAGTCGAGATAGCTCTCCACCGCGAAACGTCCGCCCTGGCCCAGCGGACTCTTGCCCGACTGCCACGAGCGCTGGAAACGCTGGTTGAGTTCGGTGGGGCTGCGGTAGTTGAGCAGGGCCATGCGCCGCGCGAGCGCAAGGCCGCGATGGGGGCCCTCGCCGTCGGGAGCGTCGTAGTACTCGCCGTCGGCGAAGCGCGGGTCTATCTGGATCGCCTCGAGCTGCACGCCGTTGAGCGCGATCTGGTCGGCGGTGGTCGTCGGCGGTGACGACAGCACCGCGAGTCGTTCGACGCGCTCGGGTACTCCGACGCCCCACTCCAGGGCGTGCATCCCGCCCATCGACCCGCCGATCACGGCCGCCCAGGCGCCGATGCCGAGGGCATCCGCGAGGCGCACCTGCGCGGCGACCTGGTCGCGGATCGTGAGATACGGGAAGCGCCCCGCCCACTCGTAGCCGTCGGGGGCGATCGAGGACGGGCCGGTGGAGCCCTGGCATCCGCCCAGCATGTTCGGCGCGACCACGAACCAGCGGTCGGTGTCGATGGGCGCGCCCGGGCCGACGATGTCGCCCCACCAGCCGGCGGTGGGG
>CAUPYO010000121.1:0-6502 GCA_963515565.1 uncultured Microbacterium sp. | reverse complement strand
CGATGGTACTGCAGGGGGGACCCTGTGGGAGAGTAGGACACCGCCGGACTTCTTTCGTGAAATGGCCACCCACTGTTGGGTGGCCATTTCCCGTTAACACACCGAAAGGATCGAGCCGATGGCACAGGACCGCAACTCCGATAATGAGGACGCGAAGCCTGAGCGCCGTCGCTCCGATTCCGGGCCGGGGCGCCCTGCGCGTGACTCCGGTTCATCGCCCCAGCGTCCTCGACGCGATGGCGATCGCAAGCCTTACGGGAATCGCGACGGTGATCGTTCTTCGTCGTCTGGTCGTGCAGGAGAGCGTAAGCCGTACGCCTCGCGTGATGGTGAGCGTAAGCCGTACGCCTCGCGTGATGGTGAGCGTAAGCCGTACACGCCTCGCGATGGTGAGCGTAAGCCGTACACGCCTCGCGATGGTGAGCGTAAGCCGTACACCCCCCGCGACGGTGAGCGGAGGTCGTATACCTCGCGCGACGGCGATCGCCGGTCCTCCGCCCCGCGTGGCGGCGAGCGTCGCCCGTATGCTGCCCGCGACACCAACTCGTCGCGTCCGCCGCAGAGCTCTGAACGACGCACGGGCCCCGCCGCCCCTCCGCTGCCCGACGACGTTACGCCCCAGGATCTTCCCGCGGGCGCGCGCAACGAGCTCAAGACGCTGTCCAAGGAGAATGCCGAGCAGGTGGCGCGACACCTCGCCATGGCGGCACGCCTCATCGATGACGACGTCAAGCGTGCGCACGAGCACGCTCTTGCGGCTTCGCGCAGCGCAGGCCGCATCGCGATCGTCCGCGAGACGGTGGCCATCACGGCCTACGCGATCGGCGACTTCGCGCTCGCGGTGCGTGAGTTGCGCACATATCGGCGCATCTCTGGCCGTGACGATCAGATCGCACTGCTCGTCGACAGCGAGCGTGGCGTCGGCCGCCCCGACCGCGCGCTCGAAGTCGGTCGCGCAGTCGATCGCTCGGCGCTGCCCACCGAGGTACGGGTACAGCTGGCCATTGCGATGTCCGGTGCTCGCCTCGACCTCGGCGAAACCGAGCGGGCGCTGCAGGAGCTCGACATCCCCGAGCTCGATCCCGACCGTGCCTTCAGCTGGAGCCCCGGGCTCTTCTCGGCGCGCGCTGCGGTGCTCGAGGAGCTGGGACGCGTCGACGAGGCCGCACAGTGGCAGCGTCGTGCAGACATCGCGGCGGAGGCCGTCGGAGTGGCGGATGCCGATTTCGAAGTGATCGAGATCGACGAGGTCGAAGAGATTCCGCTGCCCGCGGGTGAGAACGAGTCAGCAGACCGTTCGACCGACGACGACGATTCCCACATCGAGGCAGAAGACGACCGCTGATGGCCCCGTTCTCCCGTCGCGCGCGCGCGACGCCGCTCGACGGTGTCGATGCCGTGCTCGCCGACCTCGACGGCGTTGTCTACGCCGGCGCGGGCGCGTTGCCCTACGCGATCGAAAGCTTGAACGCCGCCGGCGCGTCTCGACGTCTGGGCTACATCACGAACAACGCGTCCCGTCGCGATGCGACTGTGGCCGACCACCTGCGCGAGCTCGGGCTCACGGCGACGCAGGCCGACGATGTCGTCACCAGCCCGCAGGCCGCCGTGCGCCTGCTTCGTGAGCGCGTGGCTCTGGGAGCGACGATTCTGGTCGTCGGGGGCGATGGGCTCGTCTACGAACTCGAGAAGGCCGGGTACGTCGTCACGCGCAGCGCCGATGATTCCCCCGCAGCCGTCGTACAGGGCTTCGCTCCGCACGTCGGCTGGGAACACCTGGCAGAGGCGTCGTTCGCGTTGGCGACACCGGAGGATGCCGGTGGCATCCCGTGGATTGCCACGAACACCGACTGGACGATCCCTCAGGCGCGGGGGATCGCGCCGGGCAACGGCACGCTCGTGTCCGCGGTGCACACAGCGGTCGGGCGCCTTGCCGTCGTCGCCGGAAAGCCCGAACGTGCGATCTTCGATGAAGCGGTGGCACGCTTCGCAGCGCAACGCGCGCTGTTCATCGGCGATCGACTGGATACGGATATCGCCGGCGCTCAGGCCGCCGGTTTGGAGTCGGTGCTCGTTCTCACCGGCATCGACCGGCCCAAGCACGTGTTGGCCGCGCCGCCGACATCGCGCCCCACCTACATCCTCGGAGACCTTCGCGAACTCCACGAGGAGTATCCCGAAACCGAGGTTCGAGGCGACGTCACCGCGGTGCGCGACGCCGCGGTGCGTATCGACGGACCCGACATCCACATCGTCTCGGAGGGGTCGCGTCCCATCGACCTCGTCCGTGCGGGGGCGGCCGCCATCTGGGCGACCGGCCGTGCGATCTATGGCTTCCGCGTGCCGGAGCGTCTTTACGCCGATCCGTTCCACCGTCCCTGACAGGGCGCGTACCGACGGTGTCCCGTCGAGATGTCAACCCCTCGGCCGTCCGATGTGGCTCGACGTAGCCTGATCGGACACGTCGACCGAGGAGGAACCATGTCGGGTCTGAAGTTCTGGATCACTGTCGCCCTTGCAGCCGGAGCGGGATACGTCCTCGGCGCCCGCGCTGGCCGTTCGCGTTATCGCGACATCAGCGCGGCAGCGAAGCACCTGTGGGACGACCCTTCGTTGAAGAAGGCTCGCTCCCAATCGCGGAAGGTCATCGACAAGGCCGCCAAGAAAGCGGCCAAGAAACTGGGCGCCTAGTTCCGCGGCGCGGGCGACGCCGCGTCAACCGACGAGCGGCCCTCCCTGCTTCCAATACCCGAGGAACGCCAGCCGTTCCTTCGGTACACCCGCATCGGCAAGGGTGCTGCGGATGCGCGTGACGGCGCCGGACTCGCCCGCCACCCAGGCGTAGGCGGCAGCGCCATGCGTCAGAAAATCCGACCCGTCGGCATCCAGCCACCGTTGGACGGCATCTTCCAGAGCCCCACCGGGATGGCCGGCGCGCGTAACGACGCGTCTGCGGATATCGGCGCGCCCCTGCCCTGAGCCCGACAGCACATCATCGTGCTGGTCTGCCAGTTCGAGCAGAACATCGACCCGAACGCTTGCGCCCAGTGTGTGGAGGATGTTGTTCGCAGCCGGGAGAGCCGACTCATCGGCGACCAGGAGGATGTGGGCCGGCGGGCTCGGGGGCACGTAGTGAATCCCGTAGCCGGTGTACCCGGCGCGAATGTCGGGTCCCGTGATCGTGAGGGTGTCGCCCGGGGCGCAGCTCAGGGCCCACCGGGATGCCGGGCCCGCAGGTTCGTGGACGAACACATCGACATCGATCTCTTCGGCTTCGGGACGGATCGCGGATGGCGTGTACGTCCGCAGCACGTTTCGTCGCTCCTCGGGTAGGGCCTTCCACCGGGTGTACCACTCCCGTGGGTGCGGGGTCGGTTCGCCGTGCAGGCCGAAGTCCGGCGTGCTGCCGTCCGGCATCGGGAGCACGAGCTTGATGCGTTGGTCGAGACCCCACGGCGCGAAATGGCGAAGCGCGCGGCCTGCGAGCGTGATCCGGAGGAAGTGCGGTGTCACGAGGTGCCTTCGCGCGACCCGCACCGCGAAGGCGCTGTACTCCCACGGTCGATCCGACAGCACCCCGTCGACCATCATGAACTGGCCGCGTCGGTACGGGCGGCACCAACGGGAATTCGCAGCGGTACCACGAGTGGCCCGCCGGTGACGGGGTCGGCGATGACCACGTTGGGCAGGTCGAAGATCTCCTCCACGCGCGCCGCGGTGACCACGTCACGAGGCGCTCCCTCGGCGACGATGCGCCCATCGCGCATCGCGATGATGTGATCCGCGTAGCGTGCCGCGTGATTCAGATCGTGCAGCACCGCGACGATCGTGCGTCCACGGCGGTTGAGATGGGCGAACAGTTCCATCAATTCCACCTGGTGCGCGATATCAAGGAACGTCGTCGGTTCATCCAGCAGCAGGATGTCGGTCTGCTGCGCGAGCACCATGGCGACCCACACGCGTTGCCGCTGACCTCCCGAAAGCTCCTCCACGTGTCGAGCGGACAGCTCAGTGGTCCCCGTTTCGGCCATCGCCTCCATAACAGCGCGCTCATCGGCATCCGACCACTGCCGCCAGAGTCCCTGGTGCGGATATCTGCCGCGGCCGACGAGATCAGCCACCGTGATGCCGTCGGGGGCCGCTGAAGACTGGGGGAGCAGTCCCAGCCGCCGTGCGACTTCCTTCGCGGGACGGCGTGCAATATCTTCGCCGTCGAGCAGCAGTTGGCCGGCGCGTGGGCGCAGCAGGCGTGACAGCGCTCTCAGCAGCGTCGACTTGCCGCAGGCGTTGGGGCCGATGATCACGGTGAAGGACCCGTCCGGGATGCGGGTCGTCAGCTGGGAGATGATCGGGTCATCGTCGTAGCCCAGCGTCACCGCCTCGGCGCGCAGACGTGAACAGTCGGGGAGGGTGTCAGGCACGGCGGCGGATCTCCTGGATGAGGGTGAGGACGAGGTAGACGCCCCCGACCGAGACGGTGACGACGCCGACCGGCACAGTAACGGGGAGCACGTGCTGAGCGATGACGTCGGAGGCGAGCAGGACGAATGCGCCGACGAGCGCGGACAGTGTCAGCGACAGGTACGGAGTGCGCCCGAGGCGACGGGCGATCTGCGGTGCGGCGAGGGCGACGAAAGCCACGGGGCCGACGACGGCGGTAGCGATCGAGACGAGTCCCACTGCGACCAGCAGTGCACTGCGACGCGCGAGCGCCGGCCGTGCTCCGGTGGCCACGGCGATGTCGTCGCCGAGGTCGAGCTGTCGCAGCCTCGGGGACAGGATGGCCAGGGCACACAGGAGTGGCAGCCCGCATGCGGCGGCACCGATGATCGGCGCTGCGGTCACACCGTTGAGCGTGCCGCTGCCCCACGCCGAAGCGAACATCGCGGTGTCGAGCTCGACCTGCAGGAGCATCCAGGTGTTCGCCGATGCCAGCATCGCCGCGACCCCGATGCCGATCACGATCAGCCGGAACCCCTGGGTCCCTTCCCGCCGTGCGAGTGCACCGATCACGAGCGCGGTCGCGACGCCGCCGACGACGGCGCCGACCGTCATCATTGGCCAGGATGCCGAAAAGAGCACGATCGTCAGGAGCATGCCCGTGAACGCCCCGTTGGACAGGCCGAGGATGTCGGGGCTGGCCAGAGGATTTCGCGTCACAGTTTGGAAGACGGCGCCGGCGACCGAGAGGAAGGCGCCGAGTACAATCGCGGCGGCGGTGCGCGGAAGGCGCCACTCGAACACGACAGTGCGATCGAGGGGGAGTCCGCCGCCGAGGAGAGTGCGAAGGACGGCCTCGGGTGACAGCGGGTACGAGCCCATTCCGAGTGCAAGAATCGCCAACATGATGATGCCTGCGACCAGCGCCGCTCCGGTCGCGAGACTCCGGGTGCGCAGCGGCAGGCGGATGCGTCCGAACGCGAGAATCCGGCGGCGATAGCCGAGCTGGAGCCGACCGGGGGTGTCCGTGTTCATAGGGTGCTCGCTTTGCGCCGTCGTGCGAGGGCGATGAGCAGGGGTGCGCCGACGAACGCGGTGACGACACCCACCGGGATCTCGGCCGGGGCGATGAGGACGCGGCCGAGCACATCCGACAACAAGATCACCACCGGTGCGAGGAGCATCGACGTCGCGAGGATCACTCGTTGATCGACGCCGAAGATCCATCTCGCGACATGGGGGACCATCAGGCCCACGAAGGAAATCGGTCCGGCAATCGCTGTCGCCGCGCCGGCGAGGACGGTGACCGAGACGATCACTCCGATGCGGATGCCGGCCACGCGAGCTCCCTGCGCGCGCGCGACATCGTCACCGAGGGCGAGTGCGTTCAGGCCCGGCGCGAGCAGGACGGCGGCGATAGCGGCGACGATGATGAACGGGGCGACCGGCAGCAACACGTCGAATCCTCGACCGAGCAGTGAGCCGGCATGCCAGGATCGCATGCGGTCGAACGCATCGGGATTGCTGAGCGCCATTCCCGTGGTGAGGCCCGCGAACACCGCGCCCAGAGCGACGCCCGCCAACGTCAGCCGGAGCGGGTCGGGGGAGCCCCGCCCCGCGGAGCCGATGAGGTACACCCCCACCGTGACGATGGCCGCCCCGGCGAACGCCCACCACACCAGCGAGGACGTGTCTCGCAGCCCGACGACGGAGACGCCCAGCGCCACGGCGAACGCCGCCCCGGCATTCACGCCGAGGATGCCGGGATCGGCGAGTGGATTCCGCGTGAACGCCTGCATCAGGGCGCCCGCCGCGCCGAGGGCCACACCCGCCAGCACACCCGCTACCGTCCGAGGAACGCGCAGTTCGCCGACGACATAGCGCACCTCGGGCGTGCCGGCTCCGCGCAGTACGTCGAACACAGCGTGCGGCGAGACGGGGTTGGAGCCGATCATGAGCGAGATCATGATCGCGGTTGGCAGCAGCGCAATGGTGGCGAGCACGCCGAGTCGCCGGCGGACCCGGCGGCGTGACGACGGTGCGGGCGCGCGCGGGCTGGTCC
>CAUPYO010000120.1:0-6510 GCA_963515565.1 uncultured Microbacterium sp. | reverse complement strand
TCACCCTCGCCGGTGTTCTGCTGGAGGACTCGGGAGTACTCGGCTTCCTTGAGGTCGCAGGGGTAGTTGTCGGCCGTGAAGCCGCGATCGCGGCTGAGCCCGGCGATGCACGCAGGCGGATTGACAGCCCGCGTCGCCGCGTGTTACTTCGCGCGGGAAGCGCCCGCGCCCACGTTCGTCCGCCGTGTGTCGTCGCCATCGGATGAGGGATGCGACGCACCCGGACGGACGAGCCCCCGCGGTGCGCGGCGGCGCTCCATCAGCGCGTTCACCACCCCGAGCGAAAGCACGATCGCGGCGGCCACGGCCGGAACGGTCATCGCGGCGGCGACCGAGACCTGCTCGGCGAGCCAGCCGGTGAACGCCGCCGTCAGCGCCTGCGCGAGGGTGAGGGCGGAGCTGAGCAGGGTCATCGTGGTGGCCGAGCGCCCGCGCGGCGCCCGCGCCCCCGCGAGCGAGAACAGGGTCACCAGCGTAGGGCCGACGCCGAGCCCCATCACCAGCAGCCACGCGGCGACGGCGCCGAGGTCGGCCGCGGTCGCATAGCCGAGGGATGCCGCGGTGAGCACCGCCGCGAACAGCAACCAGCGGTGGCGGAAGGCGAATCGGGCGGGCAGCAGCACGACGCCGAGGGCCAGCACTGCCGAACCGATGCCCATGAGGCCGTAGAGCAGTCCCGCCTGCGACTCGTCGCCGGCCGCCTGGGCGAACGCCGTCAGCGAGGTGAGCGCCGAGCCGAAGAACATCCCGACACCGAAGGTTGCGGCAACGAGCACCAGCATCGGTGCGGTCAGAACAGCGCGGAACGCGGCGCGCTCGGCCGCGGCCTCGGCACGGGTCTGCAGCATGCGCGCGGTCGGATGCAGTGCGAAGGCCAGCACGAATCCGAAGCTCAACGCGGCCGCGATGGCGATCGGCGCCCACGGCGCGATGAGCGCGGCGAAGATGCCCACGAGGAAAGGGCCGATGACGAACGCGGTCTCGTCGGCGGCCGACTCGTACGACATCAGCCGCGCCGTGGTGCGGGTACGACGCTCGGGCGAGATGCGCGCGGCGACGATCGCGAGCAGGCGGCTGCGCGACATCGCTGCGGCCTGCGGACCGGTGAGACCGATGGCCAGCGCGGCGGCGAGCACGACGCCGTCCGGCATCCCCTCGGTGACCACGAGCGGGAACAGAGCCAGCAGCAGACCGTTCGCGAGCCCCACCGGCACGAGCACCCGGCGCTGCCCGTGACGATCGACCAGGTCGCCCATGATCGGTCCGGCGATCACCACGCCGATTCCGACCGCAGCGGAGGTGAGCCCGCCGAAGCCGACGGTGCGCGCCTGGGCGACGAGCATCAAGACGCCCACGGTCATCATCGCGAACGGCAGGCGCGCCACGAACGCGATCGGCCAGTACGACCATCCGGTGTGGGCGATCAGCGACGGCGCCGCAGCGCGGCTCTGCTTCTCAGTGGCAGCTGAGGGGTGGTGCACAGGGATTCCTCCGGGACGTCGGCTCGTTATTCACGTGCCGCCTTGCCCTTCGAACGGATCCGAGGCCGTCCTCTTCCGCAACATCGCGGATGAGTGGCTGGGTGGAGCAGGTAGATGCACTTCGCGCTCCCCGATCCGGGGAACACAGCACTTCAGTGTACCGGACACGCGGGGCCCAGTGGTCTGACCACTAGTGGGAATCGCGCTACCATCGAACGGTCCCCGACCGCCAGCGACAACGGCGCCGCGCCCTCCAGAACGGCGCCGCATGTCTCTCGCCACGTCTTCCCTCTCACTTCCCACCACCCGCTCGCGCCTCGCGCCCTGGCTGCGAGTGAGCGCCGCGGTCTTCGCGGTCGCCTGGGGCGGCAACGAGTTCACGCCGCTGCTGGTCACCTACCGACTCGAAGAGCACCTCAGCGCTCTCACCGTGAATGTGCTGCTGGGCGCCTACGTCGTGGGCATCGTTCCCGCGCTCCTCATCGGCGGCCCGCTCTCCGACCGCTACGGGCGACGGGCTCTCGCGCTTCCCGCCCCCGTGCTCGCTCTCGTGGGTTCGGCGGTGCTCGCCGCGGGCGGCGGCTCGACGGGCCAGCTGTTCGTCGGTCGGGTGTTCTCCGGGCTCGCGCTGGGCCTCGTGATGGCGGTGGGCACCGCCTGGATCAAGGAGCTGTCGCTGCCCCCGTTCGATGCCGCAGCCGACGAGGGGGCGGGAGCGCGCCGCGCTGCGCTCGTGCTCACGATCGGCTTCGCCCTCGGCGCGGCGGTGGCCGCCGGCATCGCGCAGTCGGGGACGGCGCCGGAAGTGCTCCCCTACGTCGTGAACGTGGGGCTGTGCGCTCTCTCGCTCGCCCTCATGTGGTCAGCGCCCGAAACGCGGCGGCGTGCGACGACGCCGGCCCGCCTCCGCGACGACCTGAAGATTCCGGCCGCACGCCACCGGCGCTTCCTGTTCATCGTGGCGCCCCTCGCACCCTGGGTGTTCGGCACGGCCGCGAGCGCGTACGCGATCCTCCCGGTGCTGTTCTCGGCGCAGGTGCGCGGCGCAGAGGTGGGCTTCGCGGGCCTGCTCTGTCTCATCGCGCTCGGCTGCGGTGTCGCCGCCCAGAGCGTCGTACGCTCGCTCGACCGCGACGGCAGCGCGCGCACCATCGTGGTCTCCTTCGCCACGACGGCGGCCGGTCTCGCCCTGGCGGCATGGGCGTCGGTGAGCATGCTGCTGCCCGTCGCCATCGTGGCGGCCGCGGCGCTGGGGACGGCGTACGGCTTCCTTCTGGTCACGGGTCTGCAGGAGGTGCAGCGCATCGCCGGGCCGGACGACCTGGCCGGACTGACCGCGGTGTACTACGCGCTCAGCTATCTGGGGTTCTTCATTCCGGCCCTGCTCGCGTCGCTCAGCCCCGTGATCGGCTACCCGATCCTCTTCGCCGTCGGCGGCGCGCTGGCGCTCGCGAGCCTGCTGGCCGCGTGCGCGGCGCATCGCCGCTGCTGAGGCGCCCGATCAGCCCGCGAAGAACGCTGCCGCCACGCGGGTGAGCGCGTGCAGATCGGTCGTGCCGGCAAGCTCGCGCGCCGAGTGCATCGAGAGGATCGGAATGCCCACGTCGACGGTGCGGATGCCGAGGCGCGTCGCCGTGATGGGGCCGATCGTCGACCCGCACGGCACCGCGTTGTTCGAGACGAACTCCTGAGAGACGACGCCGGCCGCGTTGCACCATCCGTGCCAGGCGGCGGCACCGGCGGCATCCGTCGCATAGCGCTGGTTGGCATTGATCTTCAGGATCGGGCCGCTGCCCAGAACCGGCTGCACGACCGGATCGTGCTTCTCGGGATAGTTGGGATGCACGGAGTGGCCCACATCGCTCGATACACACCAGGATGCCGCGAGCGCGCGCAGCTGCTGATCGCGATCGGCGCCGAGAGCCAGCTGCACCCGCTCGAGGACGTCGGCGAGGAACGGGCCGGCGGCACCGGACCGCGTCGCGGACCCGACCTCCTCGTGGTCGAACACGGCGAGCATCGGCATAGCGTGCGCGTCGACGCCTGCGCCGGCCAGCGCCACGACTCCGGCGTGCACCGAGGCGAGATCATCCAGTCGTCCGCTCGCGAAGAACACGTCGTCCTTGCCGAACACGGCGCCGCGCGCGGCATCGGCAGTGACGACGTCGTAGCCGCGGATGCGCGCGGCATCCACCCCGGCCGTGGTCGCGAGTTCGGCGAGCACGTCGGCGGATGCCGCGTCGCCGCCCGTCGACGAGCCCAATCCCCACACCGGTTGAGTCTGGGTCTGCTTGTTCAGGGCGAGGTGGTCGTTCGCCTCACGATCGAGATGGATCGCGAGCTGCGGCAGGCGCAGGAGCGGGCCCGTGGCGGCGAGTACGGCGGTGCCGTCATCGAGCACGAGGCGGCCCGCGAGACGCAGCTCGCGATCGAGCCAGGAGTTCAGCAGCGGTCCGCCGTAGATCTCCACGCCGGCCTGCAACCAGCCCAGCCGACCGGTGGTGGGCCGGGGCTTCAGCTTGAAGGCCGGCGAATCGCTGTGCGCGCCGAAGATGCGAAACGCGGTGCCGGGGCCCGCGCCATGCGGAACCACCCACGCGATGACGGCACCATCGCGCACGACGACGTACCGCCCGCCGGCGTGCAGCGGCCACGTCTCGTCTTCGGCGAGCGCCATGAATCCGGCATCCGCGAGGCGGCGGGCGACCTCCGCAGCGGCGTGGAAACTGGACGGCGAGGCGGCGACGAAGTCGGCGAGATCCTCGGCGTGGGCGCGGGCGGCGGTCGTAGCGGGCATGCTCTCAGCGTAGTTCGGGGCTGTCCATCACGACGTGCGTCGACGCGTGCGCAGGCGCACCGCCGCATGCGCGATCAGCCGCCAGCCGAGCAGGAAGACGGCGAGCACGATGCCGGCCACGATCACGAACGAGACGGCGATCCCTTGCCCCGACGCGACCCGCAGCAGCATGCCGCCGACAAGGGTGACCACCCACACCGGCAGCGCCGTGCGGACGACGGCGAGCGGCGCCTTCCACCCCTGCGCGATGAGCCAGCCCAGCACGAGAGCGCCGAGGAAGGGCCACGCGGTGGTGGCAAGGCCGGTCCACACCTCGCCGTCGTGGCTCGCCCGACCGGCGGCGGCGAAAGTCACCACCAGCACGGCGTCGACAACGAAGCAGATCACAGCGAGCCTGGAACGCGTCATACGTCCATCCTCCCCCGCGGCGCCGGCCCCGACGTGCGGCGGGGCCGCCGACGTGCTCAGTTGAGCGCCCGCGTGCCGGCGGGGATGACACCGTCGGCGTACAGGCTCTGGGCGACATCCTGCAGCGCCGTCAACGCGACGCGCTGCGTGAGCGGACCGTAGGAGATGCGCGCGACGCCGAGGCGCTCGTACTCGCCCGCCGCCAGGGCGCCGGGAAGACCGATGACACTCACCTTGCGCTCACCGATGCCTGCGACGAGCTGCGCCGTCGTGTCGGCATCGAGGATGCCGGGAACGAACACGGCGTCGGCGCCGGCATCGAGGTAGGCGCGTCCGCGGGCGATCGCATCGGCGATCGAATCGGCGAGGGGCCGCTGTCCTGCGCGCACGATGGCATCGGTACGGGCGTTCAGGGCGAAGGGGATGCCCTCGGCATCCGCCGCCGCGACGGCCACGGAAACCCGGGCCACCGATTCGTCGAACGGGCGCAGGCGGTCTTCCATGTTGGCGCCGACGATGCCGACGCCGACCGCGCGGCGAATGGTCTCGCCGGGCTGGTCGTAGCCGTCGTCGAGGTCGGCGCTGACGGGCACCTCACCCGCGGCGGCGACGATGCGCCCCACCATGTCGAGGGTGAGTTCGAGCGGGATCGTGCCGTCGTCGTAACCGAACGAGGCGGCGATGGAGTGACCCGCAGTCGCCAGCGCCCGGGTCTCGGGAAGGGCCAGCACGGCCTTCGCCGAGATGACGTCCCAGATGTTCACGACGCGGAGGATCTCGGGGGCGGCGTACAGGTCGCGAAGCTGCTGGGCGCGGGCGGAGGCGGTGTGCTCGGTCATGCTCCCAGCCTGGTGCCCGCGACAGGCCCACACCACCCCGGGGGTCGGATTGATCGGGAATGCAGAGGCGACCGCACCGCGTTGGCCTGGGACATGACAACTGTGGGAATCATCGGAGCAGGACACATCGGCAGCGCTCTCGCGGAGGGCCTGGTCGCTCGAGGTTACGACGTCGTGATCAGCAACTCACGCGGACCCGAGACCCTGAAGGATCTCGTCACCCGCCTCGGAGAGCGCGCTCGCGCGGCGACACCGGCCGAGGCCGCGGAGGCGGCCGACTGGGCCGTCGTCACGGTGCCGCTGAAGGCGCTCGGCGACGTGCCGGCCGCGCCGCTTGCGGGCAAGATCGTGCTCGACACCAACAACTACTACTGGGAGCGCGACGGACACATCGCCGCTCTCGACGAGGGGCAGACCACCACGACCCAGATGGCGCAGGAGCACTTCGCCGACGCGCACGTCGTGAAGGCCTTCAACCACATTCCGGCCGCCGACATCAACACGACGGGCAGCACCGCCGGAACCCCCGGCCGCCGCGCGCTGGCCATCGCCAGCGACCACGCGGATGCCGCGGCCCTCGCCACCGCCGTCTACGACGAGTTCGGCTTCGACGCCGTCGACATCGGTTCGGTCGCCGAGAGCTGGCGCGTCGAGCGAGACCAGCCCGCCTACGTCGTGCGTCAGGATGCCGACGAGCTGCGCGCCAACCTCGCTCGCGCCACGCGCTGACCGCCTGAACGTCGAGATCGTCGCCCGTTGACTGCCGTCAGCGGGCGACGATCTCGTTCGCGTTCGCGGCGATCCATCCCATCAGGGGGAGCATTTTCTCGACCAGCTCCTCCCCGCGGGCGGTGAGCGCGTATTCGACGCGCGGAGGCACCTCCGGATAGGCCGTGCGCGCGACGAAACCGTCGGCCTCCAGGGTACGCAGCGTCGAGGCGAGCATCTTCTCGCTGATGCCGTCGACACCGCGCCGCAACTGGCC
>CAUPYO010000119.1:0-6526 GCA_963515565.1 uncultured Microbacterium sp. | reverse complement strand
GGCCTGGCCGATGACGATCGGGCCGGAGCCGATGACGAGGACGCTGTTGATGTCGTCGCGCTTGGGCATCAGTTCTTGTTCTCCAGGGAGGTGCGCACCATGTCGGCGAAGCGGTCGAAGAGATAGTTGGCGTCGTGGGGTCCGGCGGCGGCCTCCGGGTGGTACTGCACACTGAACGCCGGGATGTCGAGAGCGCGCAGGCCCTCGACGACGTTGTCATTGAGGCCGATGTGGCTGACCTCGACGCGGCCGTAGCCGTTCGGGCTGTCGATCACGCCCTCCAGCGGTGCATCGACGGCGAAGCCGTGGTTCTGGGCGGTGATCTCGACGCGGCCGGTGAGCTTGTCGCGCACCGGCTGGTTGATGCCGCGGTGGCCGAAGGGCAGCTTGTAGGTGCCGAAGCCGAGGGCACGGCCGAGCAGCTGGTTGCCGAAGCAGATGCCGAAGAACGGAAGGCGGTCATCGAGCACCGCCCGCAGCAGGGCGACATGTTCGTCGGATGCCGCGGGGTCACCCGGGCCGTTGGAGTAGAAAACCGCGACAGGGTCGAGCGCGCGCACCTCGTCGATCGTGACGGACTGCGGCAGCACGTGCACGTCGAAGCCGCGGGCGGCGAGGTTGAGCACGGTGGCGCGCTTGACGCCGAGGTCGAGGACTGCGAGGTTTCCGATCCGCTCGACACCCTCGGCGGCCGGCGTGACCTCGACCTCGCTGACCGAGACCGCCGCCGACAGGTTCTGACCGGCCATCTGCGGGGCTTCACGCACGATGCGCAGCTGCTCTTCCGGCTCGAGGTCGGCCGCTTCGCCCGAGAACACGCCGCCGCGCATCGAGCCCGACGAGCGCAGCACGCGGGTGATGGCACGGGTATCGACGCCGGCGATGCCCACGATGCCGTCGCGAACGAGGGCGTCGTCCAGGGACTCGTCCGCGCGCCAGTTGGACACGACGCGCGAGGGGTCGCGCACGATGTAGCCGGCAACCCAGATGCGGCGCGACTCGGGGTCTTCGCCGTTCATTCCGGTGTTGCCGATGTGCGGCGCGGTCTGCAAGACGATCTGTCCCGCGTAGGACGG
Source organism: uncultured Microbacterium sp. (assembly GCA_963515565.1). GTDB lineage: Bacteria > Actinomycetota > Actinomycetes > Actinomycetales > Microbacteriaceae > Microbacterium. The sequence goes on along the minus strand of CAUPYO010000119.1, from coordinate 5,450 downwards.
GTCGGTGAGTGTCTCCTGGTATCCGGTCATGCCGGTGGAGAAGACGACCTCACCGAGGGTGGTGCCCCGAGCGCCGTAGGCGCGGCCGGGATGGCGGGAGCCGTCTTCGAGGACGAGGACAGCGGGGTCGAGCAAGAAGGTCATGCGGCGTTTCCCGTCGAAGTGGTGGAGGACTGATCTGCTGCTGTCGGGGCGGGCGGCGGCAGGATTGCGGTGATCGCAACGGCGAGGGCGGATGCTGACTCGTCCTGCGGGCGGAGATAGCTGTCGACGGTCTCGGTGGAACCGTCGCCACGGTGTGCGGTCCAGGCGATACGGACGAGTCCGCCGGGCTCGACGACACGGTCGATGGCCGTGGTGGCCAGCGTCACGCTCTCGATCCGGTCGGCCGCGAGGAACATCCGGGGCTGGCCGACGAGGTCGAGTGCGACGCCCTGGTCGGTGACGGTCACGTCGACGCGCGAGCGAAATCCCAGCCCGCGGATCGCCAGGCGCTCCAGCGCGTCGCCATGACGCGTCGTGGCGACGTAGAAGCCGGACGCCGTGGCGCGAGTCGCCGCGCCGTCCGGGGCTTCGCCGAACGGGGCGGAGACGCCGGCGTCGCGTCGCGATCGTCGTCGCCACGCGACGTAACCCAGGGCGAGCAACGCGAGTGCCGCAGCGATCATGACGAGGAGGGCTCCCTCACGGTTCATGCCGACACCTCTTCCATCGATTCCGTGACCCCGCCGTCCGAGACGGGCGCGGCGCCGCGGCCGACCGTTCCGCGACCCTCGCCCGGCAGCTCGCGTCCCAGGTACGGCGAGTTGATGCTGCGGCCGTGGAGGTCGTCGCGCCCGAAAGGACGCGTCGGCGCATCGTCGTAGAGCGTGAGGGATGCCGGGGCACCCACCTCCAGCGGGGTGCCGGCCTCGTCGAGACGGCCAATCCGCGCCGGTGCCGCCGACATCACACGCACGACGTCGTCCCATGACAGGAGCCCGGTCTGGATCATGGCCTGGTGCACGACCCGCAGGGCCGACTCCAAACCGACCATTCCGTTGGCCGCCGCCTGCCACTCGCACGACTTGGCCTCAGCCGGATGCGGGGCGTGGTCGGTGGCGACGATGTCGATCGTCCCGTCGGCGAGGCCTTCACGCACCGCGCGCACATCCTCTTCGCGACGCAGCGGCGGGTTGACCTTGAACCGCGGGTCGTAGCCGCGCACGAGCTCTTCGTCGAGGAGCAGATGGTGCGGGGTGACTTCGGCGGTCACGTTGATGCCGCGCTTCTTCGCCCACCGGATGATGTCGACCGAACCCGCGGTGGAGAGGTGGCAGACGTGCAAGCGCGAGCCCACGTGCTCGGCGAGCAGCACGTCGCGGGCGATGATCGACTCCTCGGCGACCGCGGGCCATCCGGCAAGACCCAACTCGGCGGAGACGGTGCCCTCGTTCATCTGGGCGCCCTCGGTCAGGCGGGGGTCCTGGGCGTGCTGAGCGACCACGCCGTCGAAAGCCTTCACGTATTCGAGAGCTCGCCGCATGATCAGCGGGTCGAAGACACAGAAACCGTCATCGCTGAAGACACGCACGCGCGCCCGCGACGAGGCCATGGCTCCGAGCTCGGCCAGGCGCTCGCCCTTCTGCCCGACGGTGACGGCGCCGATCGGCTGCACGTGCACGTAGCCGGCCGCCTCACCGAGCGCGAGTTCCTGCTCCACGACACCGGCCGTATCGGCGACCGGCGAGGTGTTCGGCATCGCGAAAACGGTGGTGAAGCCGCCCGCGGCGGCGGCGCGCGAACCGGTGAGGATGGTCTCTGACGCTTCGTAGCCGGGCTCGCGCAGGTGCACATGCAGATCGACCAGGCCGGGCAGGGCGATCAAGCCGTCGGCATCCACGACGTCGGCTCCCGCCGCGCTGAGGCCGGTGCCGATTTCGGCGATGCGCCCGTCGCGGAGGATGAGGTCGGCAGCGGCGCCGCCGTTGATGCGTGCGCCGCGGATGACCGTCGTGCGCGTGGGTCGAACCGTCATCGGGCGTGCTCCTCTGCGTTCGTGTCGCGCTCGCCGGGGCGTTCGCCGGCCAGCACCAGGTACAGCACCGCCATCCGCACCGAGACGCCGTTCGCGACCTGTTCGAGGACGGTCGAGCGCGGGGAATCGGCGGCGTCGGCGGAAATCTCCAGGCCACGGTTCATGGGGCCCGGGTGCATCACAATGCTACCCGTCGGCAGGGCCGCGAGGCGCGCGGCATCCAGCCCCCATCGGCGCGAATACTCCCGTTCAGTGGGGAAATATGCGGCGCTCATGCGTTCCAGCTGAATACGCAGCATCATGACGGCGTCGGGAGCCGCGGCGACAGCCTCGTCGAGGTCGTAGACGATTTTCGCCGGCCAGGCCGAGACGTCCTGCGGAATCAGGGTGGGTGGGGCGACCAGCGTCACCTCGGCGCCCAACGTGTGCAGCAGCCACACGTTGGATCGCGCGACCCGCGAGTGCAGGATGTCGCCGACGATCGCGACACGGACGCCCGCGAGGTCGCGTCCGCGGCTGTCGTCGCCGAAGCGGCGCTTGCGGATCGTGAAGGCGTCGAGCAACGCCTGGGTGGGGTGCTCGTGGGTGCCATCGCCGGCGTTGACCACGCCCGCCGTGATCCAGCCGCTGGCGGCGAGGGTCTGCGGGGCGCCCGACGCTCCGTGACGGATGACCACGGCATCCGCGCCCATCGCCTGCAGGGTCTGGGCGGTGTCCTGCAGCGACTCGCCCTTGCTGACGCTGGAGCCCTTGGCGGAGAAGTTGATGACGTCGGCGGAGAGACGCTTGGCGGCCGCTTCGAACGAGATGCGAGTGCGGGTCGAATCCTCGAAGAACAGGTTGACGATCGTCTTGCCGCGCAGCGTCGGCAGCTTCTTGACCTCGCGGGACTGGGTGTCGCGCATGTCCTCGGCGACGTCGAGGATGCGGAGGGCATCCTCCCGGGTGAGCGTGCGGGTGTCGAGCAGGTGCCTCATGATTCGATCGTCACCTCTTCGACGTCGTCGACCTCGGCGAGGTGGACGTTGACGCGTTCGGTGCGCGCGCTGGGGAGGTTCTTGCCGACGAAGTCGGGTCGGATGGGCAGCTCGCGGTGACCCCGGTCGACGAGGATCGCGAGTCGCACCGCCGCCGGGCGGCCGATGTCGTTCAGCGCGTCGAGCGCGGCGCGGATGCTGCGCCCCGAGAAGAGCACGTCGTCCACCAGGACCACGGTCTTGCCGTCGATGCCGCCCGCAGGGATCTGGGTCGGACGCGGCGTGCGCGTGGGGTTGCGATGAAGATCGTCGCGGTACATGGTGACGTCGAGGGCGCCGACGGGCACGGTCGAGCCGGAGATGTCGGCGAGCAGAGCGCCGATCCGTTCGGCGAGCATGACGCCGCGGGTCGGGATGCCGAGCAGGACGAGATCGTCCGCCCCCTTGTTGGACTCAAGGATCTCGTGAGAGATCCGAGTCAATGCGCGGGTGATGTCGGCCGTGTGCATGACGGTACGCGAGTTACCGGTGCTCATCCGCCGCTCCCTTCTCCGCCTCACAGGACGGTGTTAAAGGTTGCTGTGGTTCGTGGTTCACCCTACCGGATGCGGCGCGGCGGCGCGGCGGTGCGGCGCACGCGGCGGCTTCTCCTGTGTGTGGCGAGCATGAGGAAAGTCTCACCCTTCGTCGCGCTTTTTATCTTCTCGTCTGCTCTTTTTCTCCCCGCGATGTCGGAACCCCTCGGCAGAATTGGGGGTATGGACCTCCTCGCACAGCAACTCCACGACCTGCGGTCGCAGGCCGCGCGGATGCTGCGCGGAGCGTCGGAGGACCGCGTCTTCGAGCGGGCGAGCGAGAGTGAGCTCGCACGGCAGATCGCCGCCATCGCCGAGGTCGGCCGGTTCGTCGAGTCGCTCCTGATCGACGCGACCGGCGAGGTCATGCGACGCTCGGACAACCCCGTCCGTGACGAGCGGATGACCTCACACCTCGGATGCCGCGACGTCACCGAACTGCTGCAGACGCTCACACGGCTGGAGCCGCGGTCGGCGTCGCGACTGCAGCGGGCGGCCACGGCTGTCCGCCGCGCCGTGTCGCCCACGACAGGTGAGGCGCTCGAGGCGCCGTTCCCGTCGGTGCGGGTCGCGATGATCGATGGGGTGGTCGCTACCGACGCCATCCTGGCGATTACCGGCCCGCTCCAGCAGACGGCGCCGCGCGTCTCCGCGGCCGCGCGGAGGGATGCCGCCGACATCGTCGTCGCCGAGGCGCGCGGTGAGGGCCCGGATGCCGCACCGCCCGCGTGTGCCGAACTCCTGCGCATCCACGCACAGACCTGGGCTCTCGCCCTCGACCAGGATGGCGCCGAGCCGCGCGAGCGTGCGGCGGAGCGGACGCGCTCGGTCGTGCTCGGTGCCGCCACCGCGGGTGGAGTTCCGATCCGCGGAACGCTCTTGCCGGAGGTCGCCGCGCAGCTGCAGACGATCTTCGATGCGCACCTCTCGCCTGTCGTCGTCTTCGACGATCGGTTCACGGGTGGCGATGACTGTGACCTTCGCGACGCCACCGACGATCGCACCCGTCGTCAGAAGCAGCACGACGCGCTCGCCGCCGCGCTCGGCGTTGCGGCAACCAGCGGCCTGCTGCCGACGATCGGCGGACACGCGCCCACCCTTGTGGTCTCCGTCGACGCCGAGGACCTCGTCGCCGGCACGGGCTTCGCCCACGCGCAGGGCTGCGATCAGCCCGTGAGCACCGCCGTCGCGCGCCGCGTCGCCTGCGCCGGGAGCATTCAGCGGGTGGTCAGTCACCGCGACGGACGCATCGTCGGCATCGGCACCGAGGAGCGCGTCTTCAACCGGCACCAGCGTCGCGCGATCGCGCTTCGCGATGGTGGGTGCGTCATCCCCGGCTGTGGCGTTCCCGCCGGTTGGTGCGAGATCCACCACGTCACCGAACATGCCCGAGGCGGCCCGACGCACACCGACAACGGCGTCCTGCTCTGCTGGTACCACCACCGGTTCCTCGACCGCATCGGCTGGCAGCTGCGCATGAGTCGCGGCGTCCCCGAGGTCAAGGCCCCACCGTGGCACGGCACCGATCACCGATGGCGCGCCGTGACGACGTCATCCATACGACTCAAGAACCGCGCGAAGCGAATCCTGATGACGTGAGCCGGTGTGGGCGGGGCTTACGATGTCTGCGCGGATGCCGTCTCAATGATGCGCGACGACCGGATCGGATGCCCGGGAGCGGTCAGGCACTGTCCGCTCTCCAGGTCCCATTTCCAGTCGTGCAGCGCACACGTGAGCACGCCGTCCTCGATCTTGCCGGTCTTGGTCAGGTCGGCGCGCAGATGGGGGCAGCGGCGCTGCACGGTCCACTCGCCGATCTCGGCATCCTCGGTCTGATCCGACTGCTCCGCGTACCAGTTCTCGACGTACTCGATGCGGTCG
>CAUPYO010000118.1:0-6530 GCA_963515565.1 uncultured Microbacterium sp. | reverse complement strand
TCTCGACTCGGCGGCCACCAGTCAGAAGCCACTCGCCGTGCTCGACGCCGAGCGCGACTTCCTCACCCACGCGAACGCCGCGGTCCACCGCGGGGCCCACACCCTGGCGGCGGAGGCCACGGAACTGTTCGAAGACGCCCGCGCGACCGTCGCCGGCTTCGTGGGTGCCCGTCCGGAACAGCTCGTCTGGACCAGCGGAGCGACGATGGGCCTCAACCTGGTCGCATACTCCATCGGGAATGCAGGACTTATACGCCCCGGTGACGAGATCGTCACGACCGCCATCGAACACCACGCCAACCTCATCCCGTGGCAGGAGCTCACGGCCCGCACCGGCGCCGTACTGCGCCACATCCCGGCCCGCGATGACGGCACGCTCGACATGGATGCCGCGGCATCCCTCATCGGCGAACGCACGCGCGTCGTGGCCTTCACGCACGTGTCGAACGTGCTGGGCATCGTGAACCCGGTCGCCGACCTCATCGCGCTGGCGCGACAGGTGGGTGCTATCACGGTGATGGACGCGTGCCAGTCGGCTCCGCACCTCCCGCTCGATCTACCTGAACTGGGCGTCGATCTCGCCGTCTTCAGCGGCCACAAGATGCTCGGCCCCTACGGCGTCGGCGGCCTCTACGGTCGCACGCCCGTGCTGGAGTCGCTGCCACCGTTCCTGACCGGCGGATCGATGATCACCACCGTGACGCTCGACCGGGCCGAGTACCTCCCGCCGCCGCAGCGGTTCGAAGCCGGCACCCAGCCGGTGGGACCGGCGATCGGACTAGCCGCCGCCGTGCGCTACCTCGATCGCATCGGGCTCGAACGGATTCATGCCCACGAGGGCATGCTCGCCGCCCGTATGCGCACCGGACTCGTCGAGGTCCCCGGCATCCGCCTCCTGGGCGATGCCGAAGGCGTCGAACGCGTCGGTCTGTGGTCGTTCGACGTCGAGGGCGTGCACGCGCATGACGCCGGTCAGTACCTCGACGCGCTCGGCATCGCGGTGCGGGTCGGCCACCACTGCGCGGCTCCGTTGCACACCCGCTACGGCGTGACCGCGAGCGTTCGCGCCAGCGCCGCGCTGTACACCTCGACCGACGATGTCGACCGTCTCATCGACGCTGTCGCCGGCATCCGCCCCTACTTCGGAGTCTGACATGAGCGAACTCGACGCCCTGTACCGCGAACTGATCCTCGATCACTCCAAGCACCCCCAGCACTTCGGTCTGACCGACGAGGGCGATGCCCCCGCTGTCGCCGGCACGATCGGCACCTCGTACCAGAAGAACCCGGTCTGCGGCGATGAGATCACCCTGCGCGCGCGTGTGGAGGGTGAGACGATCGCCGACGTGCAGTGGGAAGGACGCGGCTGCTCGATATCGCAGGCCTCGGCATCCATGCTCGCCGATCTGGTGGCCGAAGAGGGCCTGACCCGTGCCGAGGCGGTGAAGCTGATCGAGGGATTCCGCGAAGCACTGCGCTCTCGCGGAACGATCGAGCTCGACGAGGAGGTCTACGGCGATGCCGCGGCCCTGTCGGGTGTCTCGAAGTTCTCCGCCCGCGTCAAGTGCGCGATGCTCGCCTGGGTGGCCCTCGAAGACGCGATCGCCAAGGCCTGACCCCCCCCCCCCCCGACGCCGAGCCGCAACCTTTCGCCCGAGCCGCAACGTTCCGCGCGTTCGAAAGATAGCGGTTCGGGCGAAACGTAGCGGTTCGCGGTAGGTGGGTGGGGGAAGTAAAGGGGGGGTCACGCCTCGGCGAGGAACTCCAGCGCGGCGGAGCGGAACACGCGTGAGCCCGGGGTGTTGAAGTGGTGCCGGTCGGGGATCTCGACGAAACGTCCCTGGGGGCAGGCGGCGGCCAGCGCCTTCGAGCCGTCGATAATGGCGTCGAGCGATCCGGTCGCGAACATCACGGGCTGCTGGGGTGCGTGGGCGGGATCGGGGTCGATCGTGTCGGAGGCGCGCATGCCCTCGGCGATGGCCAGCAGAGCGCGCAGGTCGTTGCCGGCCACGCGCTCGGTGAGAGCGATGTAGTTCTGCGTGACGCGGTCGGTGACGGGCGTGCCGTCGGCGATGAGCGCGCGCACCTGCGCGATGTCGAGTCGGGCGAGCGGGATGCCGTCGGGAACCCCGCCGAGCACCACTCGCGGAATGCGCGGGGCGATGTCCTGCACGACCTCCCAGCCGACGCGGGCGCCCAGCGAGTATCCGACGTAGAAGGCCTCATCGACGAGATACGTGTCGAGCATCGTCTCGACGTCGCCGGCGAGTTGGCGCATGTCGTACGCGCTGGACTCGTGTGGCTTGTCGCTGGCGCCGTGGCCGCGCTGATCGAGCGCGAGCACCCGGTATCCTGCCGCCGTCAGGTCGCGCACCCAGCCGGTGGCGACCCAGTTGTCCTTCGTGCTCGACGCGAATCCGTGCACGACGACGACGGTCGGTGCGTCCAGGTCGCCCCACGAATACGTCGCGATACGGTAGCCGTCGCCCACCATCAGGTACTGCGGGTCGGGCATCTGGGTGAGGTTCTGAAGCGGGGTGGTCACGGTTCTATCCTGCCGTCGATCGGCCGCCGGCGCCCCGCCCGGCCAGACGTCAGTCCTCGACGCGCACTTCTTTCCAGAACGCGACGTAGCCCGAGAAGTCCTTGCCGACGCGGGCGATGCCGCTCTCATACGGCGTCGGGTACGCCCACGCGCGATCAGGCAGCAACTGGTCGCCGTCGCGCACGGAGTAGTACTGGCACTCCCCCTTCCAGGGGCAGGTGTACGGCGTGGGGCTCTCTTCGAGCAGGTCCCACGTCACACTCGACGGCGGGAAGTACCAGTTGCCCTCGATCGAGATCAGGTCGTCGCGGTCGGCTTCAGCCACCGTCACATCGCCCAGAACAGCTTTCATCGCGTCCTCCGCTTCGCTCGCGTCCCAGCCTTCCACCGCCGCGGCCGGGCCGCAACGAGGTCGACGGCAGACTGCTGCGCAAGCGCGATGGGCTGCGTGACGACGGCATCCACCACCATCGATCCGTCGGTCGGGCCGATCACGGCGATCGGAGTGGTCAGGGTCGGCTCGTCGGGGTCGACCGGCATGCGTTCGAGGGCGCGGTGCGCACGGACATAGGCCGGGATGAGGATGACGGACGCGCCGATCCACGCGAGCGGGTTGCTCCAGACGACGCCGACGAAGCCGAAGAGGTGCCCGAGTACCACCGCTGCGCCGACGCGCATGGCCAGCTCGACGAGACCGGTGACGGTCGGGATGAGCGTGCTGCCCAGGCCCTGCAGGGTGCCGCGCAGGATGAACAGCACGCCCAGTGCGGTGTAGCTGGCGCCGTTGATCAGCAGCATGAGCGCCGCCAGCTGCACGACGACATCACTGCCGTCACCCACGAACAGGCGCACGAGCGGCGCGCCGAAGCTGATCAGCAGAGCGCCGAGCACGAGCGCGGCGACCAGGGCCATCCAGATGGCTTGCACGACCCCGCGACGGATGCGGTCGGGCCGGCGCGCGCCGATGTTCTGAGCGGCGTACATGGATGCCGCGAGTCCGAGCGACTGCAACAGAGCGACGGCGAGCCCGTCCACGCGCGAGGCGGTCGTATACGCCGCGACCGCGTCGGCGCCGATCGTGTTCAGCGCGACCTGCACCGTGAGCGTGCCGATCGCGATGATCGACGCTTGGAAACCCATCGGCAGGCCGAGTCGAAGGTGATCGACGAGATCGGCGCGGGTCACCCGCCAATCGGCACGCTGCACGTGCAGCACCGGCAGACGGCGCCGGACATAGACGAGGCACAGCAGCACCGACAGTGCCTGCGAGACGACGGTGGCCAGCGCCGCGCCGCCGACTCCGAGGGCAAGCGGGCCGACCATGAGGATGACGAGCCCGACGTTGAGGGCGCAGGCGATCGTGAGGAAGACGAGCGGCGTGCGCGAGTCGCCGATCGCGCGGATGATGGCGGACAGGTAGTTGAACCCCATGATGGCGCCGGCGCCGAGGAAACTGATCTGCGCGAAGACGGTGGCCTCATCGACCAGCTCGGGCGGCGTCTGCAACAGGTGCAGGGCCGGGCCGGCCAGCAGCGGCGCCGCCACGGTGAGCACCACGGTGGTGAATGCGGTCAGGATCGTTCCCGCTGCGACCGATCGCCGCACCGCCGTGACGTCACGGGCACCGAAGGCCTGAGCGGTGGGAATGGCGAACCCGCTCGTCAGGCCCCAGGCGAAACCGAGCAGCAGGAAGATCAGGCTTCCGGTCGCGCCGACCGCGGCGAGGGCATCGACACCGAGATGACGGCCGACGACGATCGCGTCGGCGAACTGATAGAGCTGCTGCACGACGTTGCCGATGAGCAGAGGCACCGCGAAGGCGAGGATGACGCGCCAGGGGCTACCAGTGGTGAGAGAACGAGACATACGACCGGGTTCGAGAAGGGGGCGGAAACGGCGAAAGGCGCTCCCCAGGGGAGCGCCGATACCGAGGCTATCGAATCGATTCGGAGCGCGCAAGCCGCGGCATCCGGGATGGCCGGTCGCACGCCCGGTACTGTTGCTGGCATGTCTGTGGGTCTGCTCGCCGTTGTCGACGACATCCTCAGTGCCGCGCTGAAGGCGTCGGCGAAGTCGGCGGGTGTCGTCATCGACGACGCGGCTGTGACCCCCCAGTACGTGCAGGGGCTGTCGCCCGCTCGCGAACTGCCCGTCGTCGGGCGGATCGCGCTCGGGTCGCTGGCGAACAAGTTCCTGATCATCATCCCGATCGCGATGCTGCTGACCGCCTTCGCGCCGTGGGTGTTGCCGTGGCTGCTCATCGTCGGCGGCGCATACCTGTGCTTCGAGGGCGCCGAGAAGGTGCTGGAGTGGTTCGGGTTTCACCACGGCGGCCACGACGACGAGGGCGGGCGCGACGAGAAGCGCCTCGTGATGGGTGCGATCCGCACCGACCTCATCCTCTCCACCGAGATCATGCTGATCGGACTGTCGAACGTCGATCCCGACCTGGATTTCTGGCTGCGGCTCGCTGTGCTCGCCGTCATCGCCCTGTCGATGACGGCGCTGGTCTACGGCGCGGTGGCGCTGCTCGTGAAGATCGACGACATCGGTTTGAAGATGGCCAAGAGCACGTCGTCGAACGTCCGCCACACGGGCATGCGCATCGTGCGGTCGATGCCCGCGGTCTTCCGAGTCATCTCGATCGTCGGCACGGTGGCGATGCTCTGGGTGGGCGGCCACCTCGTGCTCGCGAACCTCGGCGAGGTGGGCTGGCATCCGCCGGTCGAGTTGCTGCACGCCGTGGAACACGCTCTCGACCCTGCGGGGCCGGTCGTCGTCTGGCTCGGCGACACACTCGTGTCGGCCATCGCCGGTGTCGTGGTCGGCCTCGTGATCGTGGGTGTCGCCCTGGTCATCGGCAAGGCGTTCGGTAAGAACCTCAGCTTCAGCGAGGGTCACCGCGCGCCGCGCGGCGAGACCGACTGACGCGGCGACGGCCCCGCGGTCGAGAAACCACTTTCGCCCCGAGAAATCCTCGGCGCCGTGGTTTCTCGAGGTGGACGTGGTTTCTTGCGGTAGATGCGGTTTCTCGCGCCGGGGCGGCGGGCGGCTCAGTCGAGCGTGATGACGGGGTCCGCGCCGCCCCGACGCGAGACGTGGATGCCGCGAGCATCCGGGACCGTCCACGTCGGCGCGGATGCCGCGGCGACAGGCCCCACCCCGATCACACGCATCCCCGCGGCGAGCCCCGCCGCGATGCCGTTGGCCGAGTCCTCGACGACGATGCAATCCGCGGCATCCACCCCGAGCACGGCGGCCCCCGCGAGGAAGCCTTCCGGATCGGGCTTGCTGCGACTGACGTCGGCGGCGGCCACGACGACGGGCGGCACGGGCAGACCGGCGGCCCGCATGCGCGCGTGCGCCAGCTCGGTCGTCGCCGAGGTGACGAGCGCGTACGGCACGCCCTCGCGCGCGAGCGCGGCGAGCAGATCGGCCGCGCCGGCGATGGCGACGACACCCTCGGTCTGCGCCGTCTCGGCGGCCAGCATCGCAGCGTTCTCGGTGAGGTTCTGCTCGTGCGGGCGGTCGGGCAGCAGCTGCGCCATCGAGTCCTGACCCTGGCGCCCGTGAATGATCGACAGCGTGTGAGCCGGGTCGATGCCGTGCTCGATCGACCACTGGGTCCAAAGGCGTTCGACGACGGCGTGCGAGTCGACGAGGGTGCCGTCCATGTCGAGCAGCAGCGCCGCTGCCCGCGTCTCGATGCGCGGCACGGATGCCGGTACTCGCAAAGCGTTCCATCTGTCGCCGAGCGGGCCGATGTGCCACCCGGCCGTGACGACTCCCGCGCCATCGCGGCGAACGATCGCGCGGTGCGGCGACGTCGTGTCGACGACGTGCACGATCACCCCACCGTCGTCGAGGCGTTCGCCGCGCGTCGCGAGCCGCAGATGGGTGGCCGCCGGTGCGCCCGCGGGCGCGGCGCCGTCCACGCGAACCTCCTGCCAGTGCGGGGCGACCGGCAGCGTGCCGACGCCGGGCA
>CAUPYO010000117.1:0-6541 GCA_963515565.1 uncultured Microbacterium sp. | reverse complement strand
ACGCTGGTGAGGAACACCAGCGTCGCAAGCGCGACGACCAGCGCCGTCGCCGGACGCGCGGCGGGCGCCAGCAGAGCATTGCGCCGGCGTCGCGACCGGCGGGACGCGGAGACAGGAGATGAGGACGACAAGCGCATGGGATGCGATCGTCCCGCGTGCCCCTATGTGAATTCTGAGTACGGTCGGTGTGTCCCGAGCTCGGACGGGGCTCAGGCGGTGCCGAAGAGTGCCTGCAGTCGCCGGACGCCCTCGAGCAGTTGGTCGTCGCCCAGGGCGTACGACAGGCGCAAGTAGCCCGACGGGCCGAACGCTTCGCCCGGAACGACGGCGACCTCTGCCTGGTCGAGGATGAGATCGGCCAGCTCGAGGGAGGTCGCGACGTGCACGCCGTTCCACTCGCGGCCGAGCAGACCCCTGACGTCGGGGTACACGTAGAAGGCGCCGAGGGGGTTCGGCACGGTCACGCCGGGAATCTTCGCCAGCTCGGCGACGATCAGGGTGCGGCGGCGATCGAACGCCTGACGCATCTGCTCGGCCTCGACCTGCGGGCCGGTGAGCGCCGCCAACGCCGCGCGCTGGGCGATGTTGTTGACGTTGGAGCTGAGGTGCGACTGCAGGTTGCCGGCGAGTTTGATGGCGTCTGCCGGGCCGACCATCCAGCCCACCCTCCAGCCGGTCATCGCGTAGGTCTTTGCGACACCGTTGACGAGGATCGTCTGACCGGCCAGTTCGGGCACGGCCTCGACGATCGACACGGCGCGGGCGCCTTCGTAGACGAGGTTCTGGTAGATCTCGTCGGTGATCACCCAGATGCCGTGTTCCAGAGCCCACCGTCCGATGGCCGTCGTCTCCTCGGGCGTGTAGACCGAGCCGGTCGGGTTCGACGGAGACACGAAGACGAGCGCTGTCGTCTTGTCGGTGCGCGCGGCCTCGAGCTGGTCGACGGTGACCTTGTAGTCCTGATCGGCGCCGGCGAAGACCTCGACCGGGATGCCGTCGGCCAGCGCGATCGCCTCGGGGTAGGTCGTCCAGTACGGCGCCGGCAGCAGCACCTCGTCGCCGGGGTTCACCACCGCCTGGAAGGCCTGATACACAGCCTGCTTGCCGCCGTTGGTCACGACGATCTGGGCGGGTGAGACCTCGAGTCCCGAATCGCGCAGAGTCTTGGCGGCGATCGCCTCGCGGAGCACCGGCAGCCCCGCGGCGGGGGTGTACCGGAAGTTCGCCGGGTCGTGCAGGGCGTGCGCGGCGGCATCCACGATGAACGGCGGCGTCGGGAAGTCGGGCTCGCCAGCGGCGTACGAAATCACCGGCCGGCCGGCTGCCTGCAAGGCCTTCGCTTTCGCATCGACCTTGAGGGTCGCGGACTCGGCGATGGCGGACAGCTTGCGGGACAGGGGAGCGCGTTCGGTCACAGGGAAAGCGTAGTCGTCGCCCCGGCGCTCAGACGAGCGCTGCGATGGCTTCGCGGATGGCGCCCGGATCTCGTCCGTCGGCGCTGTTGTCGTACAGCGCGTGATGGGCGCCGCGCCAGCGGCACTCGGATGCCTGGGCGGTGGCCCAGAACTCGTCCCAGTGGGTGAGTTTCCACGAGTCGCGCTCGTAGCCGCGGTCGGCGACGCGTTCGCGCACGCGCTGGCCGTCGACGGTCACGTGCACGACGGTGATGCGCGTGTCGCCGGGCCAGTCGTGAGCCTTGGCCGCGCGCTCCAAGAAGTCTTCGCGCGGGAAGTAGCGCACGAACGGAGCGTCGAGGACGACCGGGGTGCCGACCCGCAGATTGTCGCCCGCCAGTCGGAGCAGCGTCTGATACTCCAGGTCCATGACGACCTGTTGGTAGTAGGCGTTGTTGTCGCGTTCGTGCGGGTCGCTGCCGTGCGCTGTCAGCAGTGCCTCGGTGAACAGCGTCGCGACGCTGTCTTTGTCGAGATACGCCGCACCCAGATGGCGGGCGATCAGGGTGCTGACCGTCGACTTGCCGCTGCCGGCCGGGCCGATGACGAAAAAGAGATGCGAGGGCATGGAGATCTCCAGCGAGCAGTTCGATGGTGAGGGGCGCGAACGCCCCTCACCGGATGCTCAGGCGTTGCGGCCCGAGAGGTCCTTCACGAAGAGACCGTACGACAGGGCGCCCACGAGCAGGAGGGCCCCGCCGATGAGGAACACGAGCGTGTAGTTGCCGCCGGTCGCCGTGAGGATCGCACCGGTCACGACGGGAGCGACGGCGGCGCCGACGAATCCGCCGAAGTTCTGAATCGCTCCGAGCGAGGCGACCTGGTTCGACGGTGCGATATCCGAGGCCAAGGTCCACAGGCAGCCGATGGGAACCTGTGAGGCGAAGTACCCGAGCGAGAGCAGGGCGATGGCGAGCGCAGTGTTGTCGACATAGGCGACGGGGAGCACGGCTGCGGCGGCGAGCACCGCACCTCCGACGATCGGGATCTTGCGCGCCCGCACGGTGTTCACGCCATGCGTGACCAGGCGGTTCGACAGCCAGCCGCCGAAGATCACGCCGATGATGCCGCAGAGGAAGGGCAGCGAGGCGAGCCAACCGCTCTGAGCGAGGCTGAATCCCCGGGCCGTCTGCAGGTAGCTCGGCAGCCACGTCAGGTACACCCACACGGTGTAGAAGATGCCGAACGCACCGAGCACCATGAACCAGGTGTTGGACTGGCGCAGCAGGCTTCCCCAACCGACCTTGGGTTCGGTGGACGCGATGGCCTCCTGGGCCTGGGCTCCCTTGATCAGCGCCTGTTCGCGAAGCGTGGGGTCGCGGTAGATCCGCAGCCACACCAGCGCGACCACGATGCCGAGGGCGCCGACGATGATGAACATCCCTCGCCAGCTCATGGTGAGCAGCAGGAAGGTCAGCAGCGGCGGAGCGATGGCGTTGGCGATCTGCGAGCCGGTGTTCACCAGCGCGACGGGTAGCGCCCGCTCACGCTTGTTGAACCAGCGCTCGTTCACTTTGAGGGCAGAGGTGAAGAAGGGGGACTCGGCGATGCCGAGTGCGACGCGCAGGGCGTACAGCACGCCGAACGAGTTCGCGGCCGCGGTGACCATCGATACGAGCGACCAGGCGCCGGCGGCGAAGGCGAACATGCGCTTCGGGCCGAACTTGTCGACGAGGTACCCGGCCGGCAGGTTCGCGATCGCGTACGGCCAAGAGAACGCCGAGAGAAGGAGCCCCATCTCGAACGCGTTCAGGCCGAACTCGCCCGCGATCGTCGTGTTCGCGACGCTGAGGGTGGAGCGGTCGAGGTAGTTGACGACGCCGCCGAGGATGAGGAAGCCGACCAGGAACCAGCGGATTCGTACGGACTTCTTCTCGTCCTTGGTCAGCAGCGGTGTCTCCGCCAGGGTGTCGGTCATCGGTTGCACTCCTTTGTGTCAGGTGACGCCCATGGCGTCGGTGGTCGAGCGGGTCTCAGGTGCGGGCGGCGCGGATGGCGGCGAGGAACTCCGCGGTCGCGCGAGTGACCCGTTCGTAGTCGACGTCGGGGCGCGCGGCCTTGGTGATGGCCGAGCCCACGCCCACGGCGAGGGCTCCGGCATCGAACCACTCGCCGACGTTCTGGGTCGTCGCCCCGCCGGCGGGAAGCACCGGGGTCTGAGGCAACGGCGCGAGCACGGTGCGCAGGTAGTCGGGGCCGGCGATCTCGGTGGGGAAGAGCTTCACGATGTCGGCGCCCGCCTCGAGCGTCTGCACGAACTCGGTGGGGGTGAACGCGCCGCTGATCGTGGCGACCTGGTACCGGTTGGCCAGCCGGATCATCTGCGGGTTCAGGTTGGGGCTCACCAGCAGGCGAGCGCCCGCGGTGATGGCGGCGAAGGCGGCCTGCTCGTCGAGGATCGTGCCCGCGCCCACGGCAACGGGCAGATCGGCGAACTCGCACGAGAGGGTGCGGATCACGTCGAACGCATCGGGGACCGAGAGGGTCACCTCGAGGGCGCGGATGCCTCCGGCCACCGCCGCGCGCGCGACGGCCAGCGCCTCGTCCGCCGAGTCGAGCCGGATGATCAGAACGGCGCCGGTGTCGGCGATGGCCTGGAGAACCTCGTGTTTGCGTAACATCGAGGCACACGTTATCACAAAGATAAACATGATTTAACAAATTGAACCGCAACGATGACCTCTAGACTCGGACGACATGGCCACCGATCCGCCGCTGATTCCCGAGCAACGTCAGCACGAGCTGCTGCGACTGCTGCGCGGGGCGGGCGCGTTGAGCATCCGCCACCTGGCCGAGCTGCTCGCCGTCTCGCATATGACAGTGCGGCGAGACATCGCTGCGCTCGAGTCGGAGGGCCGCGTCGTCTCCGTGCAGGGCGGCGTGCGGCTGAGTCAACGCGCCGGCATCGAGCTGCCGCGTGAACGTGCATCGCGCGCGGTGCTCGAGCTGCCCCGCAAGCAAGCGATCGCGCGTGAGGCCGCAGCGCTCGTCGCCGACGACAGCGTCGTGTTCCTCGATGCGGGCACGACATGCGAAGCCCTCGTGCCGCACCTGGCGCGGCGCCGGGGTCTCACCGTCGTCACGAACGACTTCTTCGCCATCGCCACGCTTCGCGAGTATTCGTCTATCCAGACGATCCACACCGGCGGGACGGTCGACGCCGCCAGCGGCTCGGCGACCGGTCCGCTGGCGGCGGCGACCCTGGCCGCGCTCGCCGTGGACGTGGCCTTCCTCAGCACGGGTGCCTGGGACATCACCCACGGCATCACCACCCCGGAACTCGACAAGGTGGTGCTCAAGCGCGCCGTGCTCGACGCGGCATCCGTTTGCGTCCTGGTGGCCGACAGCACGAAGTACGGCGCCAGCGAACGATTCAAGGTCTCTCCGCTGGACACCCTCGACGTCGTCGTCACCGACGCCGACCTCGACGAGGTGGCGGCGGCCGAGTTGCGCGGCGTCGGCGTGGACGTGCGGCTGTCGGTGATCGACCCGGCCTGAACGCAGCCCCACACCGCGTGCGCTAACGTGACGAGGTGACCGGAGACGCCCGACACCGCCCCCGTCGCTTCGCCGGACTCGGCGCTCTGCTGCGGCTCGGCCTGGCCACCCTCGTCGTCGGTGTCGCCACCGGGCTCGCCGTGCTGCTGCTCGTCTGGATCGTCCACACGGTCGAACACCTCGTGTGGGGAACCGCGGACGGCCCGTTCCTCGATGGCCTCGCCCTGCCGTCGCCGTGGTGGCTGCCGATCGTGAGCCTGACGGCCGCGGGCGTGATCGCCGCCGGTGGCTGGTACCTGCTGCGGCGGTTCGGGCGCCGCATCGCGAGCGTGGAAGAAGGTGTCGCCGGACACCGGATGCCGCTGTGGGAGACCCTCGCCGACACCGTGATCCAGGTGACCTCGGTCGGACTCGGTGCCTCGATCGGCAAGGAGGTCGCACCGCGCGAACTGTCGGCGATGGCGGGGTCGAAGGTCGTCGGGTGGCTGCGCATCGACGCGCGGTGGCGCAAGATCCTCATCGCCTCCGCCGCCGGCGCGGGACTCGCCGCCGTCTACAACGTGCCGCTGGCGGGCGCCCTCTTCGCCATTGAGATCCTGCTCGCGCAGTTCAGCGCCGGGGCGGCTGTCGTCGCGCTCTCGGTCAGCGCGATCGCCACGTATGTGGCACGGCCGCTCGTGGCGGACGACTCGCTGTACCACGTGACCGCGGTGAGCGTGAGTCCTTCGCTTCTGGTCGCGGCGGTGCTGATCGGTCCGCTCATGGGCTGGGGTGCAACCAGCTTCTCCGCGATCACCGCCCGGCTGTCGCGCCGCCGCCCCACCGGCTGGAAGCTGCTGCTCGTGCTTCCCGCCACGTTCGCCGCGGTCGGTGTGCTCGGTGCGTTCTTCCCTCTCGTCCTCGGCAACGGCCGGGCTCTCGCGACCGCGGGCTTCGACCTCGCGCAACCGGCGTATCTCCTGCTGGCGCTCGCCGTGATGAAGTACGTCGCCACGTCGATCTCGCTCGGATCCGGGGCGATCGGCGGCACGCTGCAGCCGTCCGTCGCCATCGGTGCCGCCCTCGGTGCGGCCGCCGCGGCTGGATGGGCGTTCATCTGGCCCGGCGCCGACGGGACGGCCCTCGCCATCGTGGCGGCCGGCGCCTTCCTCGCGGCGAACATGCGCGCGCCGTTCACCGCGATCGCCCTCATCATCGAGTTCACCGGCACCGGCTTCACCCTGCTGCTGCCGATCTTCCTCGCGGTGGCCGGCTCGCTCGCGGCATCCCGGCTGGCGACGGGCGGCGGGCTGAAACGCTTCGCGCCTATCGATCCCGGCCGCGAGTGAGGCTCAGGCCGGCCAGGTCGAGAGCATCCGATCGAGGCCGTCGATCATGCGCGAGAAGCTTTCGGCGGTATCGAGGGGAAGTGCGAAACCACGGCCGTTCTCCAGCGCGCAGAACCCGTGCAGTGCCGCGCGCAGGGCGCGGGTGGCGTCGACGAGGTGATCGTCGCTGATGTCGTAGCCGCGGAGCGTCGCCGACACGACGTCCTGCACCTCCTCGGCCGCTGCCGTGTGAGCCTGCTCGCGCCGCGCTGCGGGCTGGGG
>CAUPYO010000116.1:0-6554 GCA_963515565.1 uncultured Microbacterium sp. | reverse complement strand
GCCCACCGTTGACGACGGGGAGCGGGACGGCGCCTACGTCGGTAAGGCTGATGTTGTTGGCGGCACGGTAGCTCGCCGACAGCATCGACGCGCCCCACGAGCCACCGATCAGGAAGGCGGCTTTGCCGGAGGTGAAGGCCTCGTCGGGGGCGCTGCCGGTCAGGCTCAGCACAGACGGGTCGATCGCACCGTTGTCGAACAGCGACTTGTAGTTGGTGAGCGCGTCGACGACGGCCGGCTGGTTCCACGAGGCGTTGCCGACGAAGAGCGAGTCGGAAAGGTCGGGGTGCGTCTGTCCTGCGATGGAGAACAGCACCTCTTCCTGCCACCAGCCCTCACCCGACTCGACCACGGGCGTCGCGATTCCCGCGGCCTTGAGCTTCGCGGATGCTGCGGCGAGGTCGGCAGCGGTCTTGGGGACCTCGATCCCATTGGCCTTGAGAAGATCGTTGTTGTAGTAGAGGTACGCGCTCGAGACGCCGCCCATCGGCAGACCGTACAGCTTGCCGTCCGAGGCGGCGGCGGCCGTCTGCTTCAGCAGGTTGGCGTCCATCGATGTGGTGTAGTCGCCATCCAGGTCGCTTGCATAGTCGGAGACCGGCAGCAGCTTGTCTTTGATGGTGTTCGTCATCGCCGACACCTGGATGCCGACGACATCGATGTCCTCGCCGCCGTTGAGCGCTAGGGGCAGCTGCTTCTGGTAGTCCTGGCTCGCGAAGACACGCAGGTTCACCGTGATGTCGGGGTTCGCCTTCTGGAAGGCGTCGATCGCCGGCTGCAGGCTCTTGGCGTCGGGGTACCAGGTCCAGTAGTTGAGAGTGACCGGACCGTCGGTCTGCTGGGCGGCGGCCGAGCTGCCGCCCACACCACCGTTGCTGCCGCAACCGGTCAGCATCGGAAGCGCGAGCGCGGCAGCGACCGCACCGATCGCGACGCGGGTGAAAATCCTCATGGGTTCTCCTCTTTGAGAGTCAGGGGCCGCGACGGGAGCGGCTCCATGCGATGGTACGCGAACCATCGCTGCAATCACAAGAGTTTTTCTATAACGGACTGATCGCGGTTGCGGACGCAATAACGGGGCGGCGGCGCCCCGGTATCGGGGCGTCAGCCGGTCGGAGCGGCCGCTGTCGAACGGTGGTGGACGAAATCGACGTCCAATACCCGGTCCCGAGGGGCACCGTCGTAGCCGTCGAGGATGCGGTCGAAGAGCAACCTCGTCGCCGTCTCCGCCATGCGATCGATGGGCTGCATGGCGCCGGTGAAGAAGGGGTCGAGAACGATGTCGCTCTGGGCGGTGTCGAAGGTGACGAGGGAGAGGTCGTCGGGAATGCGCAGGCCGAGGTTTTGGGCTGCGCGGGCAGCACCGAGCGCGATGTAGTTTCCGGCGGTGACCAGCGCCGTGGGGCGATCGTGACCGGAGAGCACGGCGGCGGCCATCTCGTCGCCACTGCTCACTTCGTACTCACCCCAGAACGTCTGAGCCGGGTAGCCCCGTTCCGCCATCGCCGACTCATAGCCCGTCGCACGGTCGAACGCCGTCACGATGTCGCGCGGGCCGGACAACATGGCGATGCGGGTGTGTCCCAGATCAAGAAGTTCGCGCGTGAGTTCGGCAGCGGCAGATCTCGTGTCGCAGCGCACCGTGTCGACCTCGTTGTCGGGCATCCGGTAGTCCAAGACGGCGATGGGCGTACCCGTGCCTTGCACGAACTCCACCGCGTCGGGAGCGCTGCGCACGGGTGCGAGGATGATTCCGTCGACACGCCGCTCGATCAGGGCGCGCAGTTCGCGCATCTCTTCCTGAGAGCTTCCGTCGGAGTGGGCGAAGACGACGGTGAACCCCTCCGCGCGCGCCCCTGCCGTCACACCCCGGACCTGCTGGATGGCGAAGGGGTTCGTGATGTCGTTGACGACGAGGGCGATCATTTGCGTTCGCCGTCGCAGCAGACCCTGGCCCAGCTTGTTGGGCACGTAGTGCAGCTCGTCGATGGCGGCGCGCACCCGCGAACGGGTCGGCTCGGCAACGGCGTCGGGCTGGTTGAGCACGCGCGAGACGGTCATCGGCGCAACGCCTGCGCGCGCCGCGACATCCTTGATCGTGACCATGGCCGCCTCCCCTCGCCGATTCTAGGCGGCTGACCTTCGCCGCTGACGAAGAAGACGAGGTCGTCGCTCTCCGCCGCCGACCGGAAGTCTGCCGAGGAGGTACTCGATGGCACGTGGACGTCGAAGTAGCGGGGTGAGCGCTGTGCGACTGCGCTTGACGTCTAAAGAAAATACGTCATACGATCAGCGCAGCTCGACGTCGGGATGGTCCGGGGCCGCCAACGGTTGATCAAGGAGGATCACGTGAAGAGAGCATCGGTGCTCACCGCGCTGGGGGCAATCGCCGCCCTGGTCTTGTCTCCCCTGGCGCCACCCGCATTCGCCGCGGATGACCACCTTCTCGCCCGGTACACCTTCGACGACGCATCCCATCGCGGCGCGGACTCATCGGGGAAGGGCAACGACATCGACCTTTCGGTCGGAACGCCGGTCTTCGGCGTGCCGACCGGGCGCTCGTCGGCCGCGCTCACGCTGTCGGGGACGAACGGCCAGTACGCCCGCATTCCCGATCAGGTGTTCGCCGCGGCC
Source organism: uncultured Microbacterium sp. (assembly GCA_963515565.1). GTDB lineage: Bacteria > Actinomycetota > Actinomycetes > Actinomycetales > Microbacteriaceae > Microbacterium. The sequence goes on along the minus strand of CAUPYO010000116.1, from coordinate 3,920 downwards.
GGCAACGACGTCACGGTGGAGTTCTCGGCCGACTCCGCGACAAGCGGCAACGGGTTCTTCACCTTCGGAGTCGGCAAGGACGACCACCGCTACCTCCTCGTGAAGGCCGACGCCGACGGCGGCGGGCGCGTCGCGATCGCGACGAACCAGTGGAACGACGAGCAGGGCTTCTCCTTCACCTCCACCCCGGGGTGGCACACCTACCGCCTGATCGTGCGGCCGGGCCTTTTGGCCATGTTCGTCGACGGCAAACTCGCCGGCTACAACGCCGACATCACGATCTCGATGGCCGACCTCCAGGCCACGACCGCGTACCTCGGGCGTTCGTTCTACGGAGGCGACCGCTACTTCGCGGGTGACATCGACGACCTCTCGGTCTGGGATGACGTCGAGATCCCGGTGCCCGTGTCGTCGCTCGCGATCATCGGAGACAAGGTTGCCGACGGCGCCGTCACCATGGCCAACGGTCGCTCCACCCTCCTGAAGACCACGGCCGCACCCCAAGACGCTCCCGCAGCCGTGCGCTGGTCGTCGTCCGACACGTCGGTCGCCTCGATCGAAGCCGACGGCACCCTTGTCTCCCACGGCCTGGGTACGGCAACCATCGTGGCGACGTCGGTGTTCGACCAGACCGTGACAGCCACTGCCACGGTGCAGGTCGTCGACGGTGGCCAAGCGGCTGTGAAAGAAGACCTGCGTGCGGCGGTCGCGACGCTGCCTAAGACGACGACGGAGAACCTTCCACTCGCGGTCACGGCCAGCGAGTTCGGCTCGACGTTGACGTGGAGCTCCTCGGATGCCGCGGTCATCACCGGCACCGGTTCCGCGGCGGATCCGGGCGCGCGCATGGCCGATCCCTATCAGGGCGGCGGCATCGTCCGTCGCGCCGCCTATGGCGACGGCGACCGCACCGCGACGATCACGGCCACCGCGACCTTGAACGGCACGACGGTCACGAGTGCTCCCATCGCCATCACGGTGAAGGAGAACACGCGTACGGCGCCCGACACGGCATACGCGGCGGTGAACATGCGGGGTGAGCCCGAACTGAAGTCGCAGCGCGTGTGGCTGTCGTCTACGGACGGGGCGGACTTCTTCTCGTTCCAGACCCGCAACAACGGAAATCCCGCGATCACGGGCGACTCGGACACGTTTGGTTTGCGCGATCACTACCTGCAGAAGTCGCACGGCGGTGACAAGTACTACCTGATGTCGACCGATCTCGACACCAATGCGCACGGCGGCGACTGGGGCTACTTCGGCAGCCGCGGATCGCTCAAGCTCGAGGTGTACGAATCGACCGACCTCGTGCACTGGTCGCGTACCAACGGCGACGGCAACGGCGGCATCACCGTCAACGCGCCCACTGCCGGCATGACCTGGGCACCGGAGTCGACGTGGGATGACACGTTGCAGGCCTATGTCGTCTACTTCTCGTCGACGGAGTTCACCGACAGCAGCCGTAACACGGCCGTCGCAGGTAAGAACGGAGGCGGATACACGCAGGTCTTCGCGGTGATCACCCGTGACTTCAGAACCTTCTCGTACCCGCCGACGCACTGGCAGAACACGGGGTACAGCCGTATCGACTCGCACGTGTTCCAGATCGGGGATTACTTCTACCGTCTGACGAAGAACGATGAGGGCGGCGCGGCCGGTCCCTACCTGCCCAACGGCAAGATGACATTCCTCGAGCGATCGAAGGTGCTCTCTTCATCGACGACCGACACCTCCCCCACCGCCGATCCCACGAAGACCTGGCAGCTGCTCGACGAGTCGCTCCTTCCGTTCGAGGGCCCGGCATCCGTGAAGCTCCTTCCGAACGACCCCAACAACAACTCCGCGAAAGACGGGTTGGTGATCCTCTCCGACGGATTCGACGACGATACGGGCGGCCAGAGGTACATCCCGTTCATGACGAGCGAGTCTCAGATCGCGGCGACCAACTGGAACAACCGCCTGTCGACGACGGCAGGCTGGTTCGACAAGAAGCAGCCCGGGCCGGGCGTCACGGGTCGGGTCAGCGCGGCGGGCATGCCCACCATAGACCGCCATGGGGCTTTCTTCACCATTCCGGAGACGATCTCCACCGCTCTGAAGAACTGGACGAGCGTGCAGGCCGTGGCCTCCACGACGACGGCAACGTACGACGCGGGTTCCCGCGTGATCACCGCAGCGGTCGCGGCATCCGACACCGGCACGCTCGCGGGCAACGTGGTGTTCGCCGCAGCAGGGTGGTCGCAGGCGGTCAAGATCGCGAACGGCGTCGCAAAGGTGACGGTGCCGGGGACGGTGTCGGGCACCATCACGGTGAGTTACGACGGCTACACCGACGGTCTCGTCGCCGGCTCCAACGCTGCGGTCACGGGTGTCACCGCGAGTTCCACCTCCACGGTCGTCGTGCCGCAGAACCAGACCATCACACACGCGGATTCGGGGCGTTGCCTGGATATCGCCGGGGCATCGACGGCGAACGGCGCGGCGGCGGCGCTGTGGGACTGCCACGGCAATACGAATCAGCGGTTCACGTACACGAGTGCCGGTGAGATCAGGGTCTACGGCAACAAGTGCCTCGATGCCTATGCGGACGGGCGCACCAGCGGAACGCCGGTGGTGATCTGGGATTGCAACGGGCAGGACAACCAGAAGTGGAACCTGAACAGCAGTGGGACCCTCACCGGCAAGGCCTCGAACCTGTGCCTCGCGCTCACGGGTGCCCGCACCGACAACGGCGCGCCCGCGCAGCTGTCGACGTGTTCGGGTGCGTCGAATCAGCGGTGGTCATTTCCGGTCTCATCGGACACGACCCCGGCGAACATGACGGTGACGAACACTGGCGCCGGCAATTGTCTCGACATCGCCGGGGCCGCGACGTCCAACGGCACAGCGGCATCGCTGTGGGGATGCCACGGCGGAACCAATCAACGCTTCACCTACACGGCGGCGGGTGAGCTGAAGGTCTACGGCAACAAGTGCCTCGACGCATACGGCGATGGTCGCGCCGACGGCACCCGGGTGGTGATCTGGGACTGCAACGGCGCCGCGAACCAGAAGTGGACCCTGCAAGGCTCAGGTGTCATCTCCGGGAACGCGTCGGGCTTGTGCCTGGGTACCGCTAGCGGTCGCACCGACGCCGGCGCGGTCGTTCAACTCTCCACCTGTTCGAGTACCGCCGCGCAGCGCTGGACACTCCGCGGCTAGCCGGAAAAACCCCGGCTACGGCTCCGACAGGCGAGCAGCGCCCCGTTCATCCGACGCCGCCTGGGCGCTCATGTCACCCCAGGCGGGCGCGACACGCTCGTCCCCGTGATCCGGTCGCCTACCCCGTGAGGCCGAGCTTCGAAGCCAGCGTGCCGCGACAACGTGTGGTGGGATACCGCGTCTTGTAGCCGCCTTCGCCCATGAGGGCTGCACAGTTGGGGCTTCGCATCTGCTGCGCCATCACCGCGGCATGCCGATCGAGCATCAACGCCGCGCCGTCGAATGGTTGCTGCTGCTTCACGAAGTCACCATCGACCTCGCCCACAAATACGCCCACGTACCCGTGCCACCGATCCCGCACGAGGAGACAAAGATCGACGTCGAAGACTCCACCCCAGCCCTCTACGACAACGGCCACGACCGCTCAGAAGGCCTCTGACTCAGAACAGGATGGGCAGGACGCGGATAACACGCCCGATCCCATCCAGTATTTCTGTCCTACAAGCCTCCAGATATCGCCCCACATACGACAAAACCCCCGGAAATCCGGGGGTCCTAGTCGGTAGCGGGAGCGGGGCTTGAACCCGCGACCTCACGATTATGAGTCGTGCGCTCTCACCAACTGAGCTACCCCGCCGCGCCGCACCCACACGGCGAGATGTGGATGCTGCGAGCCCCGAGTCAGGATTGAACTGACGACCCCTTCCTTACCATGGAAG
>CAUPYO010000115.1:0-6568 GCA_963515565.1 uncultured Microbacterium sp. | reverse complement strand
GGTCCGGCCTGTTCAGTGGAGGCTATTGAGTCTCTCACCGGTATCCGCATCGATCATTTCGTCGAGCTCGATTTCACCGGCTTCAGCCGTGCCGTCGATGCGCTGGGGGGGTTGCCGGTTTGCCTGCCGGAGCCGCTGCGAGATCCGCAGGCCGGGCTGGACCTTCCCGCGGGGCGGCGGACCGTCGACGGCGCGGAGGCGCTCGCGTTGGCGCGAACGCGGCACGCGATCGGAGATGGGAGTGATCTGTCGCGGTTGGGAAATCAACAGGTCGTGATGTCCGCCCTCGTGCAGCGTGCGCTCAGCGCCGACACTCTCGCGCGACCCGATCGGGCATTGGCGGTTCTGGATGCCATCAGCTCATCGATGACGGTCGACCCCGGCCTCGACTCGATCGCGGATCTTGGAGTACTGACGTCCCGTTTCCTGCGGGTGCCGGCCGAGAAGATCACGTTCCTGGTCATGCCGTGGCAGGTGAGCCCGGACGACCCTGACCGCGTCGTCCCGTCACCCGGGGCTTCCGTCGTCTTTTCCCATCTCGCTTCGGATACGCCCATACCGCTCGACTCCGCGGACGAGCCAGCGAGCGGGCCTTCCGCTTCCGCCGACGCCTCGCGGACCCCCGACGGCGCAGTCGTTGGGACGGGCTCCGAGCCGCCGCTCACCGTGACCCATCGCAGCGCTCAAGCGCCACTGTGCGATGGCTGAGCGTTCGCCGCGATCCATGCTCGGAAAACCGACTCATCGCCTCGTCGATGGTAGGCGGCGTCGCCGCCGAGGAGGCGAGCGTTCTCCCGCACGATCGCCAACCCCAGTCCGCTGCTGGCACTGCGCGCGCGATCGGTGGCCGCCTTGTAGAACCGGTCGAAAATGCGAGGTTCGTGCTCGGCGGGTACCCCCGGGCCGTGATCGCTGATTTCAATATTGAGCTCGTCTGCCTCGAATCGAACAGAGAGTCGCACCGGCGGTGCACCATGCCGCAGGGCGTTGGTGACGAGGTTCGTCACGATGAGAGCGAGCCGCGTGCGATCCGTGCGCACGGGCAGTGGCCCTGCGGCGTCGATGGCCACGGCGGCGGACCACGTGTTGTGGTCGGTGAGCTCGCGAATCAGTTCCGTTACGTCGAATTCCGTGACGTCCACGCGGCTCGCCGCGGCGTCATTGCGGGACATCTGGAGAATGTCCTCGGTCAGTCGGACGAGATGGCGTGTGTTGCGAGCGAGGATGCCGGCAGCCTCCGCCCTGTCTTCGGCCGCGTTATCGCTCAGATCCTCGACGATCTCGCTGACCGCGAGCATCGAGGCCAGCGGTGTGCGCAGTTCGTGCGCAACGTCCGCTACGAGTCGGCGAGAATCTTCCTCACTGCGGCGAAGATCGGCCATGGTCGCCTCCAGGCGCCGGGAGGTCGCGCGCAGTGCATCGATGACCACATCGAAGTCGGCGTCTCCGCTCGAACGGATCTCCGCGTAGCCTCCAGGGGTCGAACCTTCGTCCCCGATCGAGGCGATGGCGTGTTCAAGACGTCGGAGCGGGCGATTCAGGCGCCGAGCGAACACCAGGCCCATGCCGGTTGCGGCGATGGCGATGGCACCGCCGGTGATGAAGGCGAGCTGGAAGAAGCGTTCGACCTGCGAGTACTGCGCGTCGAGTGGATACGTGATGAAGACGCCTATGGGGTCGCCGCTCGTCGTCTCGTCACCCTCGATCAGACGTGCGATCGTGAACGAGGGAGTCCCGTCGGTGTCGTGGCGGAGGTACGTCACAGCTCGTGGCGGCACGCCCGCGGCGTCTCGGAGGCTGCGGGGCACCGCAGCGAGGGCGGCGGGGTCAGAGCTCAGCCCGGTGACGCTGTCGACCAGAACAGCGGGGTAGGTGCTTCGCTCCGCGACGAGTCTCATCTCGTTCGCGGTCGGGGTCGCCGGAAGGCTGCGCACAAGGCCCACCGACGACGCCGAGAAGTCAGCGAAGAAGATCTCCTGCTGCTCCTCAAGAATGAAGCTGCGAGCACTGAAGGCCACTGCGAGCGAACCTGAGCTGGCGGCAAGGACGGCCGCGGTGACGATGGTGATCACGACGCGGGTGCGCAGCCGCGCTCGAGGAAACGTCAGTCCCATCGGTAGCCGAAACCTCGAACGGTATGAAGATGTTCGGGGTGGGACGGGTCGATCTCGATGCGTGCCCGCAGTCGCTGGACGGCGGCGTCTACGAGGCGGCTCTCAACAGGATGATGGATGTCCCACACCCGTTCGAGGAGCCGCTCACGGCTGAGCACCTGGCCGGAGTGCTCGACCAGTTCGAACAGCAAACGCAGCTCCGTGGGGGAGAGCACGATCGGCTCCTCGGCTCGCGTGACCGTCATCGCGTCGGAGTCGATGACGAGATCGCCATACTCCCAGAGGTGTGAGTCGTCGAGTGCGCCGGGCAACATGCTCGCGCGCCGCAGCGCGGCGCGGATCCGGGCATCGAGCACAGTAGGTTCGACCGGCTTGACGACGTAGTCGTCGGCGCCCGCCTCGAGCCCGGCGACGATGTCGGAACTCGCGTCTCGAGCCGTCAGCATGATGACGGGCACCGTGCGCGCCTGGCGGATGCGGCGGCATACCTCGAAGCCGTCGATGTCGGGCAGCATCGCATCGAGGATGATCGCGTCGATGTCGGTCGAGGTTGCGGCAGCGACTCCCTCACTGCCGGTCACGGCGGTCCGCACGCTGTGCCCGCGCCGGGTCAGGGCGAGTCGGTAGGCCCGGCGGATCTCGGGGTCGTCTTCGATCAGAAGGAGTACTGCCATGCACGATCTCCTCCCGTGTGCGACGACTCGTTGACCGATGGTACGGCACCGGAGAGGCGCTCTTCCAGCGAGCTCATGCGGGGGGCGGTCGCGGTAATCACGAGCGTGGCGATGAGCGCGGCGGTGATCGTGACTGCTGCCGCGGCTCGCAGTCGGGGGCGTTCGCTCAACGCTGCGGACCAGGCACCACGCAAGCCGTGTCGCCGTATGGGCAGCTCGATCCAGCGGTGGCTCGCGGCCGCGGCGCAGACGGTGAGGACGACGGCGAGGAGCCGGCCCACGAGCTGCCCCCAGCCCGGTATGGGCGGCACCGCGGCATCCGCGAGGGCGATGAGGGGGACATGCCACAGATACAGCCCATACGACCGGACCCCGATCCATCGCAAGGCGGGGGTGTCGAGGAGGCGCCCTGCTAGGCGTTCGCTCCCGCGGATCGCCCACAGCATGATCGTGGTCAGCGATGCGATCAGCACCAGGTGGACACCGCGTTGCGGCGCTGACGTCGATGCATTGACACTGAAGAGCATCAGGATCGCAGCGAGAGCCGCGAACCCGGTGCAGGTGCGAAGCCCTGACGGTCGGGGTGTCGCCATGCTGGTAGGAAGAAGCGCGATCGCGCTGCCCATCATCAGGCCGAACACGCGTGCGGGGGTTGCGTAGTAGGCCGCGTCCGACAACGCGGGGTCAGCGCTCATCGCGAGTTGCAGCGCCGCAGAGGCGACGGCACCGGCGACGGCGATCGAAAGCGCGAGCCTTCGGCTTCGGCGCAGCGCCACCAGCAGGAGGAGAGGCCAGAACAGGTAGAACTGCTCCTCGATCCCGAGCGACCACAAATTCCCGAAAAGAGACGTCGTCGAGGCGCCGAAGTAGTCCCCTGTGGTGCTGAGCTCGACCCAGTTGCTCGTGAACGTCACTGCGCCGAGCAATTGCGCTCCGATGCCGACCAGAAGATCGATGTCGATGAGACGAGCCAAAATGGTAACGGTCACGAGGACGATCGCAAGGGCGGGCAGCAGTCGTCTCGCTCGTCGGCGCCAGAACTGCGTCAAGCTCGGCTGACCGGTCATGAGCTGCTCGCGTCGCCACAGCAGCGTGATGATGAAGCCGCTGATGACGAAGAACACCTCGACGCCTAGGAAGCCGGAGGGGAGGGCGAGGTTGTCGACGTGGAACGCGATGACCGCGGTTACCGCGATCGCGCGCAGGCCGTCGAGCCCCGCGACGCGCCAGTCCGTCACGAGAGCGAGTTGAGCGCGTCGATGACGACTCGTGCATATAGCCGGGCTCCCGCATCGCCGGGGTGGATGCCGTCACGAGCGAGCAGATCGGGCTGCTGCGAGATAGCTTCGTCCCAGGCAGCCACCGCAGCACCGTCAGAATTTGCCACGGTGCGGAGGGCGTTGTTGATGAACGGAACGTACGCCCGCGGACCGTGGACATCGACGAACACGACGTGGCGTCCTTTGGCTGCTGTGATCGCGTCCCTGGCCGCCTGCTCGTCGCCCGCCCCGTTAATGCCGAGACCGATGACGATGACATCGCGGAGCCGACCTTCTGACGCGAGGGCTTCAATCTCGTCATCGGCGTCTGCGAGCTGGTTCGACACCTCCGCGTGGATGTCGATACCAGGCAGGCTCTCTCGCAGCGCTTCACTGCTCGCGAGCATCACCGAGTCGCCGATAGCGCTGATTTGCGTGCCCGCCACTGCAGAGACCGGGGCGTCGTTCTGTGGGTGGGCTTCGCTCCCGCCCGCGGCAGCAGAGACGGAATCGCCCGCCGCACATCCCGCAAGTCCGAACAACATGACAGCCATGGCCGCGCCAGCGAGAGCCGCACGACGGACAGAGAAACGCATCGAATGCATAAAACACCTACTTCGTTCGAGGATGAGGTCTGATTCGGAACGCTACGAGGCGCCTGTCACGGAATCGTCACGACGGGTGTCACGCTCCTGTTCAGCTTTGACCAGTCGGAGGGTGCAGCCCCGCTCGCCAACGGGGGGGATGACGGCACCACACGCCATGGATCGATCTCCCCTGGAATGATGCTCAGTCGGTGCCCGGGTCGGCCCGGCGCGCGGAGACTGAATGCGGCACGGGCGACCCGGGCGACAAACCTGATGAGGCGGAATAGGCCTGGCGAGTCGCCTGGCCGCGGCACGGGGCGCTACTGCCAGGTGGCGGTGTCGGGGTCGATGCCCGCGGCGCGCGCACTCTCGTCGATGGCCCGGCTCAGCCACACGGCAAGCCCCGGCCGCACCGCGTCGTAGTGCGCCGAGAAGCGCGGGTCGGCGACGTACATCCGCCCGAGGCACACCTGCATCTGCGGGGTGATCGGGAAGAACTGCGAGAACAGGTCGCGGTGTTGCTCGACGAGGCCGTTCGCCACGGCATCCCCCGGTGTCGCTCCGCTTTCGACCGCGGCGCCCAGGTCGGCCTCGAACGCCGTCATCGCCTCGGTCACCGCCGCCCAGTCGCCGGCCGAGCGCGATGCCGCACGCTCGGCGTACTGCTGCCACTGCGCCGACTGCCCGTAGGCCTCGCGTGCCTGCGCGGGCCACTCGGTGTTCCAGTCGGGGCCGAAGATCTCGCGCTGCTCGTCGTCGGAGAGCAGGATGCCGCGCTCCTGCGCCTCGATCATGCGCGCGAGGTCGTCGTCGAGGTCGTTCAGCTGGGCGATCCGCTGAGCGAGCTGCGCGCGCTGCACGCGCAGCTGATCGGCGACGTCGCCTCCCGGTTCGTCGAGGATGGCGCGGATCGCGTCGAGGTCGAGCCCGAGCTCGCGGTACACGACGATGCGCCGGAGGCGTTCGAGGTCGGCATCCGTGTACAGCCGGTAGCCGGCGCGCGAGCGCGCGGCGGGGCTCGCGAGGCCGGTCTCGTCCCAGTGGTGCAGGGTCCGCACGGTGAGGCCGAGGCGCGCGGCCGTCTCGCCCACCGGCATCCCGTCGTCAGACATGGGACTCATTGTCGTCGGTGCCGATGCCGACCGCGCGGAGGGTGCGGCCCTCGACGCTGTCGGGGTCGAACACCTTGGCCGCGGTGAAGATCACGCGGGCGTTCTCGGGGGTGATGACCTCGATGTCGCGGGTGTTCCACATCGTGTCACGCGGTTGGGCGTCGACGCCGAGGGTGCGGAGGGCCTCGGCGATCGGATCGATCTGGTCGAGCACGCAGGCGAAGCTGACGCTGGCGGCCGGGGCGGTATCGGCTCGCGCGCCGGCGACGAGGAGGACGTCTTGGAACGCCCACCGGCGCAGGTGCACCATCTGTCCCGGGATGCCGAACAGCTCGAAGAAGCCGAGGCCGCGGGTCCAGAAGTCGAGGGATGCCGCGAGATCGGCCGTGGGGATCGTCACGAACATGGGCATGCCGTAGATGCCGCGGAACAGCGGCGGGGCGACGGCGTCGGGCCCCGGGGTAGGGACGGGGCTGATGTCGAAGGCGTCGGGAAGGTCGGTCATGAGACCACGATCGAGCCTGACGCCGCGTGAGGGTCAAGCCCCGGATGCGATCCGTGTCTGCAGCGTGTGGATGGTCGAGCCCAGGATGCCGCGGGCCAGCAATCCGCCGGCGACGAACGGACCCGCGGCATCCTCGCCGACCGGCGGCAGCTGACGGAGGGCGGCGCGGAGGTCCGGGGTCATGCGCTGCAGTTGCCACGCGATCTCGGCATCCACATCGTCGGGTCGGTCGGCGCTGACGGCTTTCACGGCGTAAGCGGCGGCGCCCAGGGCGTGCGCGCCCATGTGCGCGACGCCCGACGCCTGCGCCGCCGACC
>CAUPYO010000114.1:0-6619 GCA_963515565.1 uncultured Microbacterium sp. | reverse complement strand
CCTCAGCTGTCCCCGGGCGGCGTGGGCGCCGCCTGACGCGCGACTGTCAGCAGCGCGCCGCGTTCCACTTTAGTCAACTCGCGTGCCCGCCCCGCCGGGAGGGTTCCCAGGTGGAGCGGCCCGAACTGGCGCCGGACCAGCTCGACGACGGGGTGGCCGACCTCCGCGAGCATGCGGCGGACGATGCGATTGCGACCGGAGTGCAGCGTCAATTCGACCAGCGACGTGTCGCCCGATGTGTCGAGCAGCCGCGCCTTGTCTGCGGCGATCGGTCCGTCCTCGAGCTCGATGCCCTTCGTCAGGCGCGCGATCGTCTGCGGAAGAACCCGTCCCGTGACCTTCGCGATGTACACCTTGGTGACGCCGAACGAGGGGTGCGCGAGCACGTGGGCGAGATCGCCGTCGTTGGTGAGCACGAGCAGCCCCGAGGTCTCGGCATCCAGTCGACCGACGTTGTAGAGCCGCTCTTCCCACTCCTTCGTGAAGCGACGGAGGTCGGGGCGACCCTGCTCGTCCTTCATCGACGAGACGACGCCGGTGGGCTTGTTGAGCATGATGTAGCGCTTGGTCGTGTCGAGCTGGATCGCCGTGCCGTCGACGTCGACCAGGTCGATGTCGGGGTCGATGCGCCGACCGAGCTCGGTGACGACCTCGCCGTTGACGCGAATGCGCCCCTCGACGATGTACTGCTCGCAGACGCGACGCGAGGCGACGCCCGCGTTGGCGAGCACCTTCTGAAGACGGACTCCCTCGGCGCCTGCTGCGGTGGTGTTGTCGAAACTCATCGCAGGACCTCCGCGTCGAAGCCGTCCGACCCGTCGTCGAGCAGCGGTGAGATGTGCGGCAACTCATCGAGCGCGTTGATGCCGAGGTTGACGAGCAACGCATCGGTGGTGCCGTAGTTGATCGCGCCGGTCTCGGGATCGGTGAACAGTTCGGTGATCAGCCCGCGGGCGAGCAGCGTCCGCACGACGGAGTCGACGTTGACCGCACGGATCGAGGCGACCTGGCTGCGGGTGACGGGCTGCTTGTAGGCGATGACCGCGAGGGTTTCGAGAGCAGCCTGCGACAGCCTGGACGGCGCTTGGCCACCGACGAATTCCGCGATCAGGTCGTCGTGCTCGTCGCGCACGTACAGTCGCCACCCGCCGCCCACTTCGCGCAGTTCGAAGCCGCGGCGCGGTCCTCCGGTCTCGCCGTCGTAGTCGGCGACGAGGCCGGCGACGGCCTGCCGCACAGCGGGTACGGGAGCGCCCACGGCGGCGGCCAGCGCGACGAGGCTCTGGGGCTCGTCGACGACGAGCAGGATGGCCTCGAGGCGGCGCGCCACATCGGCGGGCTCGTGAGAACGCGCCGGCGGAGGCGTCTCGGTGTGGGCGTCAGTGGTCATAGTCGGCTCCCAGGGTGGCGAGGTTCTCTTCGGACCAGCGTTCGGCGGTCCAGCGCAGGGTCAGCTCTCCGAGTGGTTCGAGCTGCTCGAACGACAGGGCGGCGTGGCGGTACAGCTCCAGCACCGCGAGAAAACGGGCGACGACGACGCCGGTCTGAGCGACGCCGACGACGAGTTCGCGGAAGTTCAGCGTGCCCGCGTCGCGCAGTAGTGTGACGACGATAGCCGCCTGCTCACGGATGGACACCAGCGGCGCGTGCAGGTGGTCGAGGCCGACGTGCGGGATCTCCTTCGGCGCGAACGCGAGCATCGCGAGCGCGGCGAAGTCGTCCTTCGACAGCGTCCAGACGAGCTCCGGAACGGCGCGGCGGTACTTCTCGTCGAGGCGGACGGCCCGCACGTGCCGGCGGTCTTCGCGGCGCAGGCTCCGCTCGAACCACGCCGACACCTCCTTGAAGGCGCGGTACTGCAGCAGTCGTGCGAAGAGCAGATCGCGCGCTTCGAGCAGCGCGACCGACTCGGCATCCACCAGTTCGCCCTGGGGCAGCAGCCCCGCGACCTTCATGTCGAGCAGCGTCGCGGCCACGACGAGGAACTCGGATGCCTGGTCGAGGTCGTCCTCGGAGTCGAGACCCTTCAGGTACGAGATGAACTCGTCGGTGACCCGGCTGAGCGAGATCTCGGTGATGTCGAGTTCGTGCTTGCCGAGGAGGGTCAGCAGCAGGTCGAACGGACCGTCGAAGTTGCCGAGTGACACACGGAAACGGGTCGGCTCCGCATCGTGGCTGACCTCGGGCTCGTCAGGCGACGGCGCCACGAGCCACCAGCTCCCGCGCGAGGCGCAGGTAGGCCTGGGCGGCGGCGTGCTCGGGAGCGAACGTCGTGATGGGAACACCCGACACCGACGCGTCGGGGAACTTCACCGTGCGCCCGATCACCGTCTCCAGGACATCGTCGCCGAAGGCCTCGACGACGCGCTCGAGCACCTCGCGCGAGTGGAGCGTCCGCGGGTCGTACATCGTCGCGAGCACTCCGTCGAGTTCGATCGAGGGGTTGAGGCGGTCGCGCACCTTGTCGATCGTCTCGATGAGCAGTGCCACACCACGAAGGGCGAAGAACTCGCACTCGAGAGGGATGAGAACACCGTGGCTCGCGGTGAGCGCGTTGACCGTCAGCAGCCCGAGCGAGGGCTGGCAGTCGATGAGGATGACGTCGTACTCTCCGGCCACCTTGCGCAGCACCCGCGCGAGGATCGTCTCGCGGGCGACCTCGTTGACCAGATGCACCTCGGCCGCCGACAGGTCGATGTTGGCGGGGATGATGTCCAGACCCTCGACCGAGGTGTGCACGATCGTCTCGTGCGGGTCGCGCTTCGTGTCCAGCAGCAGGTCGTAGATCGTCGGGATGTCGTGGGTGGCGATACCGAGGCCCGCCGACAGTGCTCCCTGGGGGTCGAAGTCGATCGCGAGCACCTTGCGCCCGTACTCGGCGAGCGAGGCGGCCAGGTTGATGGTCGTCGTCGTTTTTCCGACGCCGCCCTTCTGGTTGCAGAGCGCGATGATGCGGGCGGGTCCGTGCGCCTCGAGCGGAGGCGGGGTCGGGAAGCCGTGGTACGGCCGACCGGTCGGCCCCATCGGGACGTCCTCCGAGAGGACCTTCTTCGTCCCTCGCGTCTTATCCGCCACCGACACTCCTGCTTCGTGATGCCCTTCCCAGGGCCCGGCGATCCACTGCCGCCGTGCACCTCGATTCTCGCACAGGGTGGCGCGCGCTCAGCCGAGGCCCCGCAGGGTGTCGACGTCGACGAGTCCGGCGTGCAGTGCTCCCCCGGCGATCAGCGACGGAATGGACACCGTGCGGATCTCGTCTTCGACGACGCGGCGAGTGCGCTCGAGGGATGCCGCGACCTGCGGCGATGAGGTGAGCTCGACGATGCGCTGCACCTCGGCCGGCGTGTAGCCGGCGGCGCCCAGCCACTGCTGGAGGCGGTCGGCGGCCTCGGCAGCGGGGGCCGTGTTCATCCATTCCTGCGTCGACCACCCGTCGTCGGTCTGCGTCGTGAACAGTTGCTCGAGGATGTACCAGTCCCCCGCCTCGGCGGGCCGCGCCCCGGCATCGGCTCCCGCCGCGCGCTCCGCTTCGAACGCCCGCACCGCGCTCAGATACGTCGCGATCAGCGCCGAGTTGGCGAATTTGTCACCGGTTGCGCTGCGGATCGGGTAGACGAGGTACGTCACGTTGTGGGTGTTCTCGAAGCCCGCCTCGCGCATGTTGCGAAACAGCTGCGCACAGAAGCGGCATCCGGGATCGAGCACGTCCAGCGCCGTGGGGCGTCCGTCGACGTATCCGCCCAGATACGTCGCGTCGGCGGCGGCGAAGTCCGCGGCATCCCACGAGCGCAGCCGACTGGGCAGGGTGGCGATCGTGTCACCCACCGACGCGAACTCGCGGCCGAAGGCACCGAACACGTCGCCCTCGCCGATCGACTCCCAGAAGCCGGGCTCGACGGCGTCGATCGAGCACGCCTGCGCGGCCAGCGAGCAGGCCTGAGCGTTCTGCTTGTCGCACGTGCCGTAGACGAAGAGGTTGAGGCCGCTGCGACCCAGCAGATAGAGGCTGATGATGAGGCTGAGCACCATGAGCCAGGCGACGACCTCGATGGCGATGCTGGCCGGCCGCACCATGCGCGGTGCACGCAGCGCGAGCGGTGCGAGCAGCGAGTTCTTCACGTCATCGCGAAAGCTCGTGTCGCAGGGGCGCAGGGTGACCTTGCGCCACGCGCAACCCCACGCCCGTCCGAGCAGCTTGCGGTACTTCGCCGACACGGCCGAGAGCACCAGCACCACGATGAACGCGACGATGCAGACCACGTCACAGCCCTTTCATCATCGCGGTCATGACCTCGAGGGTGCGATCGATGTCCGCGTCGGTGTTGTGCGCGCCGAGGCTGAAACGCACGAGCGGGCCGAGCGCTTGCCGCTCGATCAGCCAGTAGTGCGCGCAGAACGAGCCGCTGCGCACCGCGATGTCGGCGCGCGCGAGGAACGCGGCGAGGCGGTGGCCGTCGACCCGTTCGGGCAGCACCGAGATGACCGGCGACGCCGTGCGGCCCATCATGCGCAACCGCGGCAGCGCGGCGAGCCCGTCGTACAGGCGTGCGCCCAGGCGCGCTTCGTGCTGCTCGAGCGTCTCGCCGGTCGCGCTACGGAAGCCGCTGCGCCAGTCCAGCGCCGCCCCGAAGCCGACGATCTCGGCCCACGCCTGCAGCCCGGCCTCCAACCGGGTGTGCGGATCGGGCAGCAGCGTGTAGCCGCCCTCCGACACGGCGCTGACCTGACCGCCGCCGACGATCACCGGATCGAGCGACGAGAGCAGGTCGCGCGTCGCCACGACCGCCCCCAGCGACGGCCCGTACATCTTGTGCGCCGAGAAGCAGATCGCGTCGGCGTCGAGGTCGCGCAGCGCCGCGAGCGCGTGCGAGGCGGCCTGCGCCGCATCGACGATCACGATCGCACCCACGCGGTGCGCGGCGGCGACGAGTTCGCGCAGGTCGGGTGTCACGGTGCCCACGACGTTGTCCATCGCGGAGACGACCAGTACCGCATCACGCAGCTGCGCGTCAGCCGCGATGACGCGCCCGTCCTCGTCGCGCTCGAGCACGAGACGGGGGATGCCGGCGCGCGCCGCAGCCGCGATCGTCGCCAGGAACACCGCGTTGTGCTCGGTCACGGTGGTCACGATGCGCGCGAACCGCCCCGGGGGCAGACTCGCCAACAGGAGGTTGATCCCGTACGTCGTGTTGAGAGTGAAGGCGCACGACGCCCTCCGCGGCGAGAGCCCGAACAGCGCAAGCACACGCTCACGCGTGGCCGCCACCGCGGCGTCCACGCGGCGCCCGGCGTCGTAGCGCACCCTCCCACCGCAGGCGTTGCTGTGCAGGAAGTGGTCCTGCAGCGCATCGATCACCGGCTGTGGGCGCAGAGTCTGGCACGCCGAGTCGAGGTACACCTCGTGCGTGGGCAGATAGCCGAAGCCGGGACGCCCGTCGTTTTCACTCGCGCCGGCGTCCGCATCGGATGCGATGCGGGGGGAGCCTCTGCCGAACAGGCCTCGACGACCGGGGCGAGATGCGGCATCCATGCGGCCCATTGTGGTCTGACCGCACGAGCGCCCGCTGCGGCTCCGGCCGTGAAAGAACCCGGGCGACGATCAGAAAAGGCTGCCGATCACGTCGAGGCGCACCTGCGCGACGACGGCGATCACCAGGTAGTCGACGACGACGATCAGCGGCAACCACGACAGCAGCACCTGGCCGGTGCGGCGCCCACCGGACGCCCTCCCCCACACGCCGGAGCGAAGCGTCCACCCGAGCACGGTCCAGAACAGCGGAATCGTCACGAGCCAGATCACCATGCACCACGGACACAGCGAGCCGTACTCGAACACGCTGCGGTATGCCAGCACGTGCACGAAGACGAACGCCGCCGCGACGAACGCGGTGTAGACGCGCCAGAACCAGGCGCGCAGCCCGGCCGGCGCGGCAAGGGCGGCCACACCGGCGTAAATCGGGCCGAAGAACAGCATGATCCCCAGGATCGAGTTGCTGAACCCCAACAGGTTTCCGCCCGGCGAGAGCAGATTCGGGCCGCAGGTGACGATGGGGCTGATGCTGCAGCTGATCAGGGGTGTCGCGCCGGTCAGCTGCCCGATGTACTCGAGGTACAGCAAGAACGCGACGGTACCGCCCAACGCTCCGGCGACGATCCACCACACCGCCAGGCCGCGACCGGGACGGTACAGGCCCGTCGATGGCGAAGGGATGCCGAGGTCCGCGCTCATCCTGCCATCCTGCGAGGCCGCGGCGCGGTGCGGGACAATCGCCGCCGGGAAAAACCCTCCCTGCCGCGGCCTATCCGCCGAGCACGGCGAGGGAGTCGAGGGCGATCGGGCTGCCGTTCGCCTCGCGCGCCCGTCAGCGTGCGCGCGGGTGCGAGGTCAGGTACACGTCGCGCAGCGCGTCGACGGTGACGTGCGTGTAGATCTGCGTGGTGGCGACCGACGCGTGCCCGAGCAGCTCCTGCACGACGCGCACGTCCGCCCCGCCCTGCAGGAGGTGCGTGGCGAACGAATGCCGGAAGGTGTGCGGCGAGACGTGGGCCGTCAGGCCCGCCCGCGCGGCGGCATCCTGGATGATGAGCCACGCCCCCTGGCGCGACAGCGGAGCATCCC
>CAUPYO010000113.1:0-6650 GCA_963515565.1 uncultured Microbacterium sp. | reverse complement strand
GGCCAGGGCGAACGCGCGCGCCGCGGCGATGCCGACCCGCAGCCCCGTGAACGGACCGGGGCCCATGCCGGCGGCTATGTGCGTGAGGGTCACCGGCTCGCCCGACGCGGTCTGCCCGATCGGGCCGTGGGCCGCATCGTCGAGCGCGTGGCGCAGCAGGTCGCCGATCACCTCGGCGTGGCCGAGCGGGTTGTCGCTGGTGCGGTCAGCGCGGACGGCGCCGTCGAGATCGACGATGCCGACGGCGGTGCCGAGCGAGGTGTCGATGCCGAGGATCACCGTTCCAGGGTAGTCGCGCTCGGCCGGGCCGTGCCCGGTCGGCGACGCTCAGCGGTGGCGAGTGATGCGCACCAGGCGCGGGGCGGCGTCTTCCATCGCGGCCATGTGCGGGCCCGCGGTACCGCAAGCATTATCGACGCCGGTGCCGCTCCAGCCGCGGTCGATCTCGACCTCCCACCAGACGTCGGCGACAGCGTCGGCGAAGGGAGCAGCCCACTCGGCGATCACGACCGAACCAGCGAAGTCGATGTCGAGGTCGTCGAGTTCACCGTCGGTACCGAGCCGGTAGGCGTCCACGTGCACGAGCGGGGGCCCGTCGACGAGCGAGGGATGCGTGCGCGCGATCACGAAGGTCGGACTCTGCACCCGGCCGCGCACGTTCAACGACGCGGCGATGCCCCTCGTGAGCGTGGTCTTGCCCGCGCCCAGCGGGCCGGTCAGCACGACGAGGTCGCCCGCCCGCAGGTCGCCGCCGAAGGCCCGACCCAGGTTCTCCATATCGGTGGGCGACGCGATTTCCCGCTCGCCCACGAAGGCGTCCAGTCCGCTCATGCGATCACCGTCTCATTTTCACGTCGCTGCTGTTCAACGCCGGGACGCCGCTGTGCAACGCCGCTCCGTCGCTGTTCAACGCCGCTCCGCCGCTGCTCAACGCCGGGATGCCGCGGTGGATTCCCGCGGTCGGTGCACGGTGCGATGCGGCACGGGTGGTGCGCCGTCATCGTCACGCCCCGACCTCTCGCCGCGGCACGCGCGGACCGATGCGGGTGACGATCTCGTAGTTGATGGTGCCCGCGGCATCCGCCCAGACCTCGACCGGCGGCGCGCCGAGCGTGGGGTCGCCGAACAGCACCGCCTCGTCGCCTACCGCGACGGGATGGTCGCCGACGTCGACGACGAACGGGTCCATCGCGCTGCGGCCCGCCACTGGGAAGACCTCGCCCCCGATGCGCACGGCCGCCGCGCCCGACGCCGCCCGGGGGACGCCGTCGGCGTATCCGGCGGGGATGAGCGCGAGCGTGGTCTCGCGGTCGGTGCGGTGCAGGTATCCGTAGGAGACGCCGTGCCCCGCGGGCACCCGGCGGACGGCCGCGACCGCCGCCCGCAGAGTCATCGCCGGACGCAGCCCGAGGTCGGCCGACGTGCGGTCGGCAAACGGCGACAGCCCGTAGATCGACACTCCCAATCGCACGCATCCGAAGCGCGACTCGGGCAGGGCGATCGCCGCGTGCGACGCGGCGATGTGACGCAGCTGCGGGGCGAGACCGTGGGATGCCGCGAGAGCGAGCGCGTCGGTGAATCGGGCGATCGCGGCGCGGTCGTCGTCCGCGGAGGTGTTGGACAGGTGACTGAAGATGCCGACGACACGGAGCCGCCCGATGCGTTCGAGCCGCGCCGCCTCGGCGAACGCGGTGGCATAGTCGGCGGGGGCGAGGCCGTTGCGGCCGAGGCCGGTCTCGACCTTGAGGTGCACGCCGACCGGCCGGTCGCCGGATGCTGCGGCCGCCGCGGCCTGCAGCTGGTCGAGGCTGGAGATGCCCAGCTCGATGCCGTGGGACGCTGCCTCGGCGAACCACGCTCCCGGCGCGTGGAGCCACGCGACCAGCGGAGCGTCGATGCCGGCGCGGCGGAGGGCGAGGGCCTCGTCGATGTCGGAGACGCCGATCCGATGCGCGCCGCCCTCGAGTGCGGCGCGCGCAGAGCGCGCGGCGCCGTGACCGTAGCCGTCGGCTTTGACGACGGCGATGACCTCGGATGCGGTGAGCTGGCAGAGGTGGCGGACGTTCGCGGTGATGGCGGAGGTGTCGATGACCGCTTCGCGCAGCACGCCGTCGGGAAGTCGACTCATGCGTCGCCCCCGATGCGGCTGCCGCCCGTCGACTCCGCGATGACGTACGCGGTCGCCAGCCCCGCATCGTGGCTGAGGGAAAGGTGCAGGGCTCCGATGCCGCGGGCGACGACGGTCGCGGCCGTCGCGCCGGTGAGGGCGAAGACGGGTCGACCGGACGATTCGCTCGCGACCTCGATGTCGGTCCAGTGCACGCCGTCCGAGCCCCCCAGCGCCTTGATCAGCGCTTCCTTGGCGGCGTAGCGGGCGGCGAGCGAGTGCGGCTTGAGGTGTCGCTCCGACGGCGCGAAAAGCCGCTCGAGCAGGCGCGGCGTGCGCTCCAGCGAGCGCTCGAAGCGCGGGATGTCGACGAGGTCGACGCCGATTCCGATGATCACGGCATCCTCCCCTTCTCCGAAGCACGACTGTCCAGCGCCCCCGACCAGCGTACCGACCGCGAAACAGCGTCCGTGCACCGAGACGGCGGCTGCCATCAGCGGTCTCGGTGCACGGATGCTGTCTCGCGGACGCGGGTCCCGCGGACGGAGCCGTGGGCGGGTTACTCGACCGTGACGGACTTCGCGAGGTTGCGGGGCTGGTCCACATCCAGGCCCTTTGCGGTCGCGAGACCCATCGCGAAGATGTGCAGAGGCACGACGGCCAGCAGCGGCTCGAACAGCGGGCCGGCCAGCGGAATGCGCAGCACCTCGTCGGCGAACGGGAGCACCGCGGCATCCCCCTCTTCGGCGACGACGATGACGCGGGCGCCGCGGGCGCGGATCTCCTGGATGTTGGAGACGACCTTCTTGTGCAGTTCGGCCGATTCACGCGGCGACGGCACGATGACGAACACCGGCTGCCCGGGCTCGATCAGCGCGATCGGGCCGTGCTTGAGCTCGCCGGCGGCGAAGCCCTCAGCATGGATATAGCTGATCTCCTTGAGCTTGAGGGCACCCTCGAGGGCGATCGGGTAGCCGACGTGGCGCCCGAGGAACAGCACGGACTGGGTGTCGGCCATCCAGTGCGAGAACTGCTCGATGTGCTTCTGCTCCTCCGCGAGCACCCGCGCGATCTTGCTCGGCACCGCTTCGAGCTCGCGCACGTGCAGCGCCTGCTCCGCTTCGGAGATGGTGCCGCGAAGGCGTGCCACGTGCAGCGCGAGCAGGTAGAGAGCGGTGATCTGGGCGACGAAGGCCTTCGTGGATGCCACGGCAACCTCGGGCCCGGCGTGGGTGTAGATCACGGCATCCGACTCGCGGGGAATGGTCGCTCCCTGCGTGTTGCAGATCGACAGCGTCTTGGCGCCGCGCTCGCGCGCGTACTTGACCGCCATGAGCGTGTCCATCGTCTCGCCCGACTGGCTGATCGAAACGACGAGCGTGTCCTCGCCGATCACGGGGTCGCGATAGCGGAACTCGTGGGCGAGTTCGACGTCGACGGGGATGCGCGTCCACTGCTCGAGCGCGTACTTGCCGGTCTGGCCGGCGTAGGCGGCGGTGCCACAAGCGATGACGACGATTCGGCGGATGCCGAGGAACAGCTCGTCCAGGCCCTCCAGCTCGGGGATGGTCACGGCTGCGTCGTGCAGGCGCCCGCGAATCGTGTTGGCGACGGCCTCGGGCTCCTCGGAGACCTCCTTGGCCATGAACGACGACCAGCCGCCCTTCTCTGCCGCCGACGCATCCCAGACGACCTCGAAGGGTTCGACCGCCACCGGGTGTCCGGCGAAGTCGGTGACCTCGACGCCGGCGGGCGTGATCGCGACGATCTCGTCCTGACCGATCGCGAGCGCGTTGCGGGTGTACTCGACGAAGGCGGCGACGTCGGAGCCGAGGAAGTTCTCGCCCTCGCCGAGACCGATCACCAGCGGCGAGTTGCGGCGGGCACCGACGACGAGGCCGGGCTGGTCGCGGTGCATCGCGAGCAGCGTGAAGGCGCCCTCGAGGCGTGCAGCGACCGTGCGGAAGGCGGCGACGAGGTCGTGGGATGCCTGATATTCACGCCCGAGCAGCACGGCAGCGACCTCGGTGTCGGTCTCGGAGCGGAACGTGAAGCCGTCGCTGACGAGCTCTGCCTTCAGCTCGGAGAAGTTCTCGATGATGCCGTTGTGGATGACGGCGAGCTTGTCATCATCGGCGAGGTGCGGATGCGCGTTCGCGTCGGTGGGCCCCCCGTGGGTCGCCCAGCGGGTGTGGCCGATGCCGGTGGTGCCGTCGGCCATGGGATGCGCGGCGAGGTCGTCGCGCAGCACCTGCAGCTTGCCGGCGCGCTTGCGCATCTCGAGGTCGCCGTCGCCGTCGATCACCGCGATGCCCGCGGAGTCGTACCCGCGGTACTCCAAGCGCGCCAGCCCTGACAGAAGAATGGCCTGGCTGTCGCGCGGGCCCACGTATCCGACGATTCCACACATGGGCTCAATGCTAGGTGTGCGCTTTTGCGCGGCGCCCTCACAAAAGCCGTGAGTTCTCCGACAGCGGGTCAGAGCTTGCGCAGCCGCACGGTCTCCACCGCGTGGGCGGCCGCCTTCTTCAGCACCAGCGTCGCGCGATGCCGCGTGGGGGCGACGTTCTCTCGGAGGTTGGGCAGGTTGATGTCGTTCCAGTAGCCGAGGGCGGTGGTGACGGCCTGCTCGTCGGAGAGCTCCGCGAAGACCCGGAAGAACGAACTGGGGTTACTGAAGGCCCCGCGCCGCAACGCGAGGAAGCGGTCGACGTACCACTGCGCGATGTCGGCTTCGTCGGCATCCACATAGATGGAGAAGTCGAACAGGTCGCTGACGGCGACGTCGTTGGGCGTCGGGGGCGGCGACAGGACATTCAGGCCCTCGACGATGACGACATCGGGCCGACGCACGGTGACGTGCGCGTCGTGCACGATGTCGTACCGGACGTGCGAGTAGAAGGGCGCGCGCACCTCTGCGGCGCCGGACTTGACCTCGGTGAGGAAGCTCACGAGCGCGCGCCGGTCGTACGACTCGGGAAAGCCCTTGCGGTCCATCAGCCCGCGGCGTTCGAGTTCGGCGTTGGAGTAGAGAAACCCATCGGTGGTCACGAGCTCCACGCGGGGCGTGCCGGGCCACCGACTCATCAACTCGCGCAGCAGGCGCGCGATGGTCGACTTTCCGACGGCGACCGAACCGGCGACCGCCACGACGAAGGGAGTGGTCGAGTCGGGTTCACCGAGGAAGGTCGCCGTCTCGGCACCCAGCCGCTTCGTGTTCTCGGCGTACGTGCTCAGCAGGCGGCTGAGCGGAAGATACACCTCACGCACTTCGGTCAGATCCAGGCGGTCTCCGATGCCCCGCAGCTGCACGACTTCGGTCTCGGTGAGCGGATTGGGGATGCCGGCGGTCAGCCGAGCCCAGTCGGAACGGCCGATCTCGCGGTACAGCGAATCGATCGCCGTCGTCTCGTCTTCGATGGACATCGGGCCCACTCTATCTGTGGATACTCTGAACCCATGCGCCTGGGAGTCCTCGATATCGGCTCGAACACCGTCCACCTGCTGGTCGCCGATGTGCACCCCGGAGGACGTCCGCAAGCCACGACGAGTCAGCGCACGGTTCTGCGTCTGATGCGCTACCTCGACGCGGACGGAGCGATCACCGAGACGGGCGTGCAGGCCCTTGTGGATGCCGTCGCGCAGGCGCGCGCGGTAGCCGAAGCCGAGAACGTCGTGGAGCTGCTCGCGACCGCGACCAGCGCGGTGCGCGAAGCGACCAACGGCACCGAGGTCATCGCCCGCATCGAAGCCGCGCTCGGTCAAGAGCTGCAGGTGCTCGGCGGCGAGTCCGAAGCCCGCTTCACCTTCCTCGCCGTGCGCCGCTGGTTCGGCTGGTCGGCCGGGCAGATCCTCCTCTTCGACATCGGCGGCGGTTCGTTGGAGATCGCCTCCGGCGCCGACGAGCTGCCGGACGTCGCCGCCTCGGTCCCGCTCGGCGCGGGACGCTCGACGATCGAGTTCCTCCCCCACGATCCCCCTGGAGAGGATGCCGTGGAGGTGCTGCGCGAGCATGCGCGCGGCGTGCTCGCCCCGGTCGTCGACCTCATGGCCGACCAGAGGCGACCGAACCACGTCGTCGGCTCGTCGAAGGCGATCCGTTCGCTGGCGAAGCTCGCGGGGTATCCGGTGCCCGGGTGGAGCGGGAGCGAGCGGATGCTGCTGCCCCGCGGCGCCCTGGGCTCGTGGATTCCGCGGCTCGCGCGCCTGCCGGCATCCGCCCGTCAGGAACTGCCCGGCATCACCGCTGATCGCACCTTCCAGATCGTGGCGGCGGCGGTCGTGCTGCACACCGCGATGACGGCGCTCGACGTCGACGAGCTCGAGGTGAGCCCGTGGGCGCTGCGCGAAGGCGTGCTGCTGCGGTACATCGAGTCGCTGAGCTGGCAAGAGCCCGCCTGAGCCGACCGGCTGTCGATGTCAGGGGCTGCGACCGCCTCGAGCAGCGTCCGCCCGTCGGTCAGCCGCGGACGATGTCCGCGAGCTCGTCGGCGATGCGCTGCGCGTCGTCCTGCGAGGCGGCCTCGACCATGACGCGCACCAT
>CAUPYO010000112.1:0-6678 GCA_963515565.1 uncultured Microbacterium sp. | reverse complement strand
ATTCAGCATCGAGCTGGGCCCCGAGGTTGCACTGGCCCAGGCAGCCGAGGCGCACCGCCTCGTCGCCGCCGGCACCGACGGCAAGATCGTCCTCGTCCCCTGACGGCGTCGTTCAGCTGGCGCGCAGGAGCGCCCGGTAGAAGGCGATGCCGCGCAGCCACGACTGCGTGCGGATGCGTTCATTGTGCGAGTGCAGAGCGTCGCGCTCGGCGCGGGTGAGGTGGAACGGCGTGAACCGGTACACGTGAGGGCTGAGGCCGGTGAACCACCGGCTGTCGCTGGCACCGAGCTGGATGTACGGAGTCGTGATCACCTCGTCACCGAGGGTGTCGCGCACCGCGGTGGCCAGGCGTTGCCACGGCTCGCCGCGCCAGGGCGAGACGGGAGAGGGGTCGGAGCCGTGGCGCAGCACCACCTCGATCTCGGGATCGGCGATGACCCGCCGGATGCGCGCGGTCGCCGATGCGACGGTGTCACCGGTGAGCAACCGCATGTTGACCGCCGCACGAGCGGTCGTCGCCAGCACGTTCTCGCTGGGCGCTCCCGACAGTTCCGTCGCCACGGCGGTCGTTCGCACCATCGCGTTCATCTCGGGTCCGAGCCGTGTGAGGATCCGTGCGAAAAACGGACCCAGCACACCGAGATTTCCGAAGACGACGCCGAGTGCACGCGGCGCGTGCGGAGCGAGGGTCGCGAACAGCGCACGTACGGGCGGGGTGATGCGTGCGGGGAAGGGATGCCGCCGGATGCGGTCGATGGCCCGCGCCAGTCGCGCCGTCGCCGGAAGCGGCGGCGGCGTCGACGCATGCCCCCCGCCTTCTCGGGCGATGAGTTCGACCGTCATGACCCCGCGTTCGGCGACACCGACCATGGCGGTAGGCACGGCGATGCCCGGCACGGCGCCCTCGACGACCGCACCGCCCTCGTCGAGCACGAGGACAGGCTCGACGCCGCGCTCGCTGAGCAGGGAGACGATGGCGCGCGCGCCGCCACCCGCGGTCTCCTCGTTGTGCCCGAAGGCGAGGTATACGTCGTGCGCGGGAACGAATCCGTCGGCGACCAACTGCTCGACCGCCTCGAGGATCGCGACGAGCGAGCCCTTGTCGTCGATCGCTCCGCGCGCATGGATGGCGGCATCCGCCCCCTCCCCCACGATCTCGGCGCCGAAGGGCCGATGCTCCCACTCCTCCTCGACCACCGGGACGACGTCGAGGTGAGCCATCAGCACAGCCGCGTCCGATTCGCCTCGCGATCCCGGCCAGCGGTAGAGGAGGGAGTGGCCGTCGACGACCTCGCGTTCGAGCGTCTCGTGTAGCCGCGGATACAGTCGCACGATGGCGGCCAGAAGCGCATCGAAGGCCGCCCAGTCGGTGAGGCTCTCATCGACGTGCGAGACGGTGGGTATCTGCAACAGCTCGCGGAAGCGGGCGAGCGCTGCGGCGTTGTCCTCACTCACGGCTCGAGCCTACGCGGCCGCCGATAGGCTCGTCGCATGACCGACACCGCCCCCGCCGCGCCCGGCATGCCCTCTCCCCTCCGCTGGGGAATCCTGGCCCCCGGCGGCATCGCCCACGCGTTCACGAAAGACCTGCAGACCGCCGGGCTCACGGTCACCGCGGTCGGCTCGCGTCGGCACGAGACCGCCGCCGCTTTCGCCGCCGAATACGCCATCGCGCACGCCCACGGTTCGTACGAGGAGCTCGTCGCCGATCCCGACGTCGACATCGTGTATGTCGCCTCGCCGCACAGCCACCATCGCGCACACGCGATCCTCGCCCTCGAGGCAGGCAAGCACGTGCTCGTCGAGAAGCCTCTGACCCTCGACGCCGACGAAGCCGTCGCGATCCGCGACATCGCTGCGGGCCGAGAACTGCTCGCGATGGAGGCGATGTGGACGCGCTACCTGCCCCACATCGTCCGCATCCGCGAACTGATCGCCGCGGGTGTGCTCGGCGAGGTGCGCGCCGTCATCGCCGATCACACGCAGTCGCTGCCCGTCGACCCCACCCATCGCCTGAACGCGCTGGAACTGGGCGGCGGCGCGCTGCTCGATCTGGGAATCTACCCGGTGTCGTTCGCGTGGGACATCCTCGGACCCATGACCGAGGTGCGCGCCCTGGGGCGACTCGGTGCGACCGGCGCCGACACCGAGGTCGCCCTCGCCGCCGTGCACGAAAGCGGCGCGGTGTCGTCGATCGCGACCAGTTCGCGCGCGGCGGGTCCGAACACCGCCCACATCGTCGGAACCGACGCCCGCATCGACATCGACCGTGTCTGGTACGAACCGACCTCCTTCCGAGTCACCGCCACCGACGGCACGCTCCTGGAAGAGCACGTCTCGGCCGTCGACGGGCGCGGGATGCAGTTTCAGGCCCTCTATGCCGAACAGTTGGTGCGGGGGGGCCGACGCGACAGCGACCTGCTGCCCATGGAGCAGTCGGTCGCGATCATGGCCGTCCTCGATGACATCCGCGCCCAGCTCGGCGTGACCTACCCGAAGGAGCACTGACATGGCCGACATCCAGAACGCGCGCGTCGCCGTCTACCTCGACTTCGACAACATCGTCATGAGTTGGTACGACCGGGTGCACG
The DNA here is from genome assembly GCA_963515565.1 of uncultured Microbacterium sp. Classification (GTDB taxonomy): domain Bacteria; phylum Actinomycetota; class Actinomycetes; order Actinomycetales; family Microbacteriaceae; genus Microbacterium. The sequence continues at coordinate 4,086 of CAUPYO010000112.1, read as the reverse complement.
GGCGCAACGCGTACGCGGCAGACCGCCAGAAGATCATCGCCGACCCCGACGCTCCCGAGATCGCGCAGCGCCTGAAGGACGCGACGATCGACGTCGGGGCGATCATCGACTACGCGGCATCCTTCGGCACCCTCGTGCTCACCCGCGCGTACGCCGACTGGTCCTCGCCCGTCAACGCGCTCTATCGCTCGCAGCTGGTCGCCCGCGCCGTCGACCTGGTGCAGCTGTTTCCCGCGGCGGCCTACGCGAAGAACGGTGCCGATATCCGCCTGGCCGTCGACACCGTCGAGGACATGTTCCGCCTGCCCGATCTCACCCACGTGGTGATCGTCGCCGGCGACAGCGACTACGTGCCGCTCGCGCAGCGCTGCAAGCGGTTGGGGCGCGTCGTCGTCGGGGTCGGCGTCGCGGGGTCGACCGCCAAGTCGCTCGCCGCCGCGTGCGACCAGTTCGACTCCTACGACTCGCTTCCGGGTGTGGTTCCCCCGGCACCGGCGACGACGGCGCAGAAGAAGACGGATGCCGCCGTCACGACCTCCTCGCGCCGGCGCAAGAAGACCGAGGATCCCACCGCCGAACTGCTCGGCCGTGCGCTGCGGCTCGAGCAGGAGCGCACCGACGACGAGTGGGTGCACCTGTCGGCGGTGAAGAACCTGCTCAAGCGCATGGACCCGTCGTTCAGCGAGAAGGCCCTCGGCCACCGCTCGTTCTCCGATTTCGTGAAGGCCCACCCGACGGTGGCCGACATCGACGAATCGACCAACATCGTGCGCGTGCGCCCGCACGGGGCAGACGAGAGCTGACGCTGCTCGGTGCCCCGCCGCGAGCGACGCACCGCGCCGCGATCAGGAGTGCAGCGGAATCACTCCCACCAGCACGCCGACGGCGAGCATCGCGAGCGACACGATCGCCGCTCGCCACAGCACCTTCTTGTGGTGATCGCCGAGGTTGACGTTGGCGAGTGAGACGAGCAGCAGAATCGCCGGCACCAGCGGGCTCTGCAGGTGCACCGGCTGCCCGGTGATGGATGCCCGGGCCATCTCGACAGGGGCGATCCCGAAGTGCGAGGCGCTCTCGGCGAGTACGGGCAGGATGCCGAAGTAGAATGCATCGTTCGACATGAAGAACGTGAACGGGATCGACAGCACGCCGGTGATGACGGCGAGGAAGGGCCCCATCTCGGCGGGGATCACCTGGGTGATCCACGACGCCATCGCCTTCACCATGCCGGTGCCGTTGAGCACGCCGACCAGCACGCCGGCCGCCAGCACCATCGAGACCACTCCGACGATCGACGGCGCGTGGGCGACGATCTCGTCGGCCTGACCTTTGAGCTTGGGGAAGTTCACGATCAGCGCGATGGCCGCACCCACCATGAACACGAACGCCAGCGGGAACAGATCGAGGATCAGCAGCACCATGACGGCCACCGTCAACGCGAGGTTGAACCAGATGAGCTTGGGTCGCAACGTGGCCCGGTTGGGGTCGAGCATCGTGTCGGCCATGGCGGTGTCGGCGGCATCCACGAGCGACGCGGCAGCGATCGCCTCGCGCGCTCCGCGCACCGTCACGATGTTGCCGGTGCGCAGCGTCGCGGCCGCACCCGGCTTGGGCTCGGCGCCGCGGAACAGGCGCGGCGCACCGAAGATGCCGTCGCCTCGCGTCGATTCGATGTGTGTCGTGTCGATCGAGCCGGCGAGGCGGCGGCGCTCGCTGAGACCGAGGAACCAGGCGAAGGCGAGCGTGATGACCAGACCGGTGGCGAGGGACGGCAGCATGGGCACGAAGATGTCCGTGGGCTGCAGCCCCAGCGCGGATGCCGCGCGCACCGTCGGACCGCCCCAGGGGACGATGTTGAGCGTGCCGTTCATCAGACCCGCCACGCACGTGAGCACCACCGGGCTCATCCCGAGGCGCAGATAGATCGGCAGCATGGCCGAGGTCGTGATGATGAAGGTCGTCGATCCGTCGCCGTCGAGTGAGACCGCACCGGCGAGCAGCGCCGTTCCGATCACGACCTTGGCGGGGTCATCGCCGAGGAGGCGCGTGATGAGGCGGATGAGCGGGTCGAACAGGCCGACATCGATCATGATCCCGAAATACATGATGGCGAACATGAGCAGGGCGGCCGTCGGCGCCATCGACTTGATCGCGTCGATCACCATATCGCCGAGGCCCAGGCCCGCCCCCGCGAAGAGCCCGAAGATCGTCGGCACGACGATGAGCGCGACCATCGGGGTGAGCCGACGCGTCATGATGAGCGCCATGAACGTCAGCACCATCGTGAACCCGAGCACGACGAGCACGCCGTCCGAGGGCGTGAATGCCAGGTCGTAACCCTCGTCGGCGGCGGCGACCGCGAGGCCGGTGAGAACAGGGGGCATCTCGACTCCTTCGTCTGCGGCCGACGCGCATCGTCGACCGGATTCCGTGAATCTAGGGAGTTCGCATCCCCAGCGCGCGCTATGTCTCATTGCCGCGACTTCTGCGCGATGCGCGGGTTCAGCGCATTATGCTCACCGGGAGGAGGGGCGATGAGATTCGCGACGCGGGTGGTACTGCTGCAGACGGCGACGGTCGTCGCGGTCGTCGCGGTGTGCGCTGCCATTTTCCTGCTCCTCGGCATCCAACAGCTGCGTACTGAGGCGGAGACCTCGGCCCTCAACATCGCGCGTACGATCGCCGTCGACCCGCAGGTGCGCGCCGAGGTCGCCGAGTTCAGCGCAGACCCCGGCACGCCGAGCCCGGCCCAGCTGCGCGGCGGCGAGCTGCAACGCCTCGCCGGGGCGGTCACCGCACGCACCGGCACACTGTTCGTCGTGATCACCGATGACCACGGCATCCGTCTGGCCCACCCCGACGCCGATCTGCTCGGCCAGCCCGTCAGCACCGACTACCGCGAGGTTCTCGCCGGAAAAGAGGTGGTGACCTGGGAGCAGGGCACGCTCGGAGTCTCGGCGCGGGCGAAGGTTCCGGTGCGGGCTCCGGAGGGGACGGCGGGTGACGGCGGCGCTGTGGTGGGCGAGGTGAGCGTGGGGTTCGAGCCGTCCAGCGTCTTCGACGACCTCCCCGCGCTCGTCGGGGGCGTCGCGGCGGCGGTCGGCCTCGCCCTGATTCTCGCCGTGCTGTCCGGCATGCTGCTGCGGCGCCGCTGGGAGCGCATGACGCTGGGTCTGCAGCCCGAAGAACTCATCGCGCTCGTGCAGAATCAGGCCGCCGTGCTCGATGGCGTCGGCGACGGCGTCGTGGCGCTCGGCCCCGACGGGCGGGTGCGCCTGTGCAACGAGACCGCACGCGAACTGCTCGGGCTCGCCGAGCCGGAGGGACAGACACTGGCAGCGCTCGGCATCGCTCCGGCGATTCTCGCTGCCGTCCGCGACGGTACCGCGGGCGAGGGGATCGTCTCGGCCGACCGGGTGCTCTTCGTCGACGCCCAGCCCGTGCAGCGCGACGGGCGCGACCTCGGCACGGTGTTGATCGTCCGCGACCGCACCGACCTCGTCGCGCTCACCGAACGCCTCGAGACGGTGCGCGCGATGACCGGCGCCCTGCGGGTGCAACGGCACGAGTTCGCCAACCGACTGCATGTGGCGGCCGGCCTCATCGACGCCGGGCGCGAACGTGAAGCGCGGGACTTCATCGGCGAGCAGCTGCAGCGCGGACCGGTGGACTACCCCGTCGAGAATCTCGACCTGATCGGCGATGCTCTCCTCCACGCGCTCATCGGGGCGCACGCCCTGGAAGCCGGCGAACGTGGCGTGCGGGTGTCGATCGCGCCCGATTCGCTGCTGCTGTCGCCACTCGGCGACGTCGAGGACGTGGCCGCCGTGCTCGGCAATCTCGTCGACAACGCCGTACGGGCCGCGGTCGCCGGCAGCGAGCCGCGGACCGTGACCATTGGCTGTTATGGCGATGGCGACGACCTCGTTCTGACAGTGTCAGACTCGGGGCCGGGCGTCCCGGTCGATACCGACCTCTTCCGGCGCCGCGAACGCCCCGCCAGCCACGCCGGCAGCACCGCCGGCGATCCCGTACACGGGCTCGGCGTCGGACTCCCCCTGTCGCGCGAACTCGCGCGACGCCGCG
>CAUPYO010000111.1:0-6683 GCA_963515565.1 uncultured Microbacterium sp. | reverse complement strand
ACTGCTGCCGCAGTGGATGCCGCGGCGGAGATCTCCGCCGTCGACGGCATCGACTGGGCGTCGTGGGCTACCGGTGTGGTGGTCTTCCTGTTGGTCGCGGTCGGCGGAGTTCTCCTTTCCACCCCTCCTGAGCGCCGCCACCCGCGCCGCGTCAGCTGAGCACGACGAGCCGCTGGGTCGCACGCGTCATCGCGACGTACCGGTCGACCGCGCCGGTGACGCCCTCACCGAAGGCGTCGGGGTCGGCGAGCACCACCAGGTCGAACTCGAGCCCCTTCACCCGTTGCACATCGAGCGACGACACCCGTTCCCGCGGCGCGAAGGAGGCATCGCCGATCACGACCGCCGTGCCGTCGGCGTTCTCGCGCTCCCAGGCGTCGACGATGGCCGCAAGCTCGTCCCGCGAGCCGTAGGCGACCGGCACGCCGGTGCGCCGGATCGACTCCGGCACGTTGGCGTCGGGCAGCACGGAGCGGATCACCGGGCCCGCGGCATCCATCACCTCGCCCGGCGTGCGGTAGTTCACGCGCAGCGTCGTGACGATTGCAGGACTCACGCCGACGCGGGCCAACCGCTCCCCCCAGTTTTCGGGGAATCCGTGCCGGGCCTGCGCGCGATCTCCGACGATCGTCACGCTGCGCGACGGGCACCGGCGCAGCAGCATGCGCCACTGCGCGTCGGTGAGCTCCTGCGCCTCGTCGATCACGAGGTGCGCGAAGGGGCCGGCGTATGGATCGACATCGGATGCCGCGTCGATGTCGAGCGTGCGCCGCAGGTCTTGTCCGCGCAGCATCGACATGACCTTCAGGTCGCCGTCATCGGCCGCGATCAGATCGCTGACCACATCCGACATCACCCGGCGGGCGTCGGCGGCTTCGCGACGGGCGCGACGATCGCGCACTTCTCCCGCCGGATCGCCCACGCCGAGGCGCGCGGCATCGAGCAGGGGCAGATCGACGTCGGTCCACTGCGCGGGCGCGCCTCGCGCGATCACGGCGTCGACGTCGGCCGCCGCCAGCCACGGCGCGCACCGGCGCAGCAGGTCGGGCGTGGCGAGGAGCCCCCGCAGGAGCGCGTCGGGATCGAGCAGCGGCCACGCGCGGTCGAAGGCGCCGCGCAGCTCCTCATCGTTCTCGAGCGCCTCGCGGGTCGATTCGTCGTCGTCCCATCCCGAACCGTAGGCGTCGAAGTCGTCGCCGGGCCGCGACGCCTCGCCCCACCCCTCGCCCCGGCCGTCAGAAGAGACGCCCGAGCCGCGTAACTGGTCATCGATGCGATCCTCGAGCAGATCGAGAAGCCGCTCCCAGGCACGGACACGCACGGCGTTATGCGAAAGAGTGTCGGCCCCCGCGAACACCTCCGCCCAGTCGGCGGCGTCGAGCACGACCGTTCCCCACGCCGTCTCGATCGGCGAGCGCCGGGCGGGTGGACGCTGCCACAGGCGCACCGCGCTGTCGACGGCATCGAGGAGGCGACCGTCGCCGAGCAGCGCACGGATTGTCTCGTCGGTCTCCTCGGTCGCACCGGCACCCCCGGCGACGAGATCGTTGACGGCACAGACGAGCGCACCGTCTTCGCCCAGGCTCGGCAGCACGTCGTCGACGTACGCGACATAGGGCCGGTGCGGCCCGACGAACAACAGCCCGCCGCGCCCGGCCTGCAACCGGGGGTCGGAGTACAGCAGGTAGGCGGCCCGGTGCAGCGCGACGACCGTCTTGCCGGTGCCGGGCCCGCCGTCGACGACGAGGGCACCGCGGGAGTCGGCGCGGATGATCGCGTCTTGATCGGCCTGGATGGTCGCCAGCACGTCGCGCATCTTCGGCGACCGGCTCGCCCCCAGGCTCGCGATGAACGCCGACTGGTCATCGAGTGCGGCGGTGTGATCGACACCGTCCGGCGCGAACACCTCGTCCCAATAGTCGACGATGCGCCCGCCGCGCCAGCGATAGCGGCGCCGGCTGGTGAGAGCCTGCGGTTGGGCGGCGGTCGCCGCGAAGAACGGCGCGGATGCCGGAGCGCGCCAGTCCATCATCAGGCGCTCCTCTGCGGCATCCGCGAGGCCGAAGCGTCCGATGTAGGTGACGACGCCGGCTTCGTCGACCATCCGACCGATGCACGCATCGAGGCCGAACCGGCGGAGCACCCGCAGGCGTGCACTCAGACCCTGCACTTCGAGGTCGCGTTCGAGCGCGCGCTGGCCGCCACCCACGGCCTCGCGGCGCAGCGCCGTGAGACGGTCGGCGGCGCGCTGCACCTCGGCCGACAGCGCCGCTGCGATCGCGGAGAACTGTTCTTCGTCGCGGCCGATCAGCGCCGGATCGGCTTTGGCGCGCAACCTCTCCGGCAGATCGAAGGGGCTGGTCTGGTCATTCTGCGTCGGCATCGCATCCCTCTCAGGCGTCGAGAAATCCGACGCGACCTGCGATTCTGCCCCACCACGGGGGTCTTGCCACAAGCCCCCCTCCAGGCGGGATAATAGAAAGGGCAGGAGGTCACGCGTTGAGCAGGTGCCAGGTCCCCTCGGAGATGACCTCGACCGCTCCGCCGTCCACGCGAATCGCACTCTGATCGTCGAGCGCGTACGCCCGGCCGGCGATCTCCGCGGCCCAGCGCCGCGCCGACTCGGTGGTGTTCTCGCTCCAGCCTGGGTAGTCCAGGTGCGGGAAGATCGAGAAGTCGACGAGCCCCAGCGTCTCGTCGGTGCCCTCCGGATGCCGGTCGACGAAAGCCCGCCCGACGCGCGGAGTGAGCGCCATGCTCCCCGCGCTGATGCCGACCCAGACGGTGTCGTGCAGCTCGGGAATGAGCTCTGCCAGCCCCGACCTGCGAATCCACTCCGCCAGGTACACTGCCTCGCCGCCGTCGACGAGCAGCGCATCGGCCTGGCGCACCCACGGCATCTACCGCTGCGGGTCGATCGTGGGCAGCGCCGTCAGCTCGAGCACCCCGACCGAGCGCCAGCCGAGTTCGACCGGACTGTGGTCGCCGCCGGGCCAGCGGCCCGCCGTGGAGCGCCACACGGACTCGGGCGAGCACATCGGCTGGCCCCACTGCGCCGTCGGGACGAACAACGCAGAGCTGTCGGCGATGGGCTTGCCGAGCATCTCTTCGAGCGCGGTGCGGATGCTGTCGTTGGTGACGCCGCCCGAGGTCAGCAGAAGCTTCATGCGCCCAGTCAACTCGCTCGCGCCCCGCGCGGCCAAGGGGGTGGGATCTCATCGGCGCGGATCGGGCGCGAGTGTTAGCGTGCTCGGGTGACTCACGCCCCCGACACGTCGGCCTCCGGGGCCGATCCCGTCCGCTCGATCCGGGTCTCGGCCGCCGTCATCACCGACGCTGCCGGGCGCCTGCTGCTGGTGCGCAAAAAGGGCACGACGGCGTTCATGCAGCCCGGCGGTAAGCCCGAGGCGGGCGAGGATGCTGCGGCCACCCTCATCCGCGAGCTCGCCGAAGAGGTCGGCCTGCAGCTGCAGGCGAGCGACCTCACCCCGCTCGGCGAGTTCACCGCCCTCGCCGCGAACGAGCCGGGTTTCGCGGTCGTCGCCGACGTCTTCCGGGTGGACATCGGTGACCAGCAGCCGGTGACGGATGCCGAGATCGAGGAACTGCGGTGGGTCGACCGGGCCGCGGCATCCGCGCTCGAGGTCGCTCCGCTGGCGGCAGAGTACTTCCTGCCGGAGCGGTGATCGCGCGCCGGGATTACCAGGAGCTCTTGCGGTAGTCCTTCAAGAAGATGCCGAAGAGATCTTCGCCGGCCTCGCCGCGCACGATCGGGTCGTACACGCGCGCCGCGCCGTCGACGAGGTCGAGGGGGGCGTGGAAGCCCTCTTCCGCGAGGCGCACTTTGGTGAAGTGGGGACGTTCGTCGGTGATCCAGCCGGTGTCGACGGCCGTCATGAGGATGCCGTCGGTCTCGAACATCTCTCGGGCGCTTGTGCGCGTGAGCATGTTGAGCGCGGCCTTGGCCATGTTCGTGTGCGGGTGGCCGGGTCCCTTGTAGCCGCGGCCGAACACGCCCTCCATCGCCGAGACGTTGACGATGTAGGTGCGGCGGGCGGGCGAGGCCGCCATCGCGGGACGCAGCCGCGAGACGAGCAGGAACGGTGCGGTCATGTTCGCCAGCTGCACCTCGAGCATCTCGAGGGGTTCGACCTGGTCGACCGACTGGGTCCAACTGTTGATGTGGTTCTCATCGGGCACGAGCCCGCCCGCGTCGATCGCGGTTCCCGCCGCGAGACGCTCGAGCGACGACGACCCGGCGGCCATCGCCTCGGCGGTCAGCTCGTCGGCCGTGCGCGCAGCCGCGGCGAGGATCGGATGGCTCGACACCGACTGCGCGAGGGCGAGCGGGTGCGCGTCGTTGGTGTGGCCGAAGGTGAGCAACTCGGGCAGCGGCCCGGTCGGCAACGGCGCGAGCTCGGCATCCACGAGCGGCTTGTACGCCCCGGCTGAGCGGCGCACGGTCTGCGCGGCGTTGTTGATGAGGATGTCGAGTGGGCCGTCGGCGGCCACGGCATCCGCGAGGCCGATGACCTGGGCGGGGTCGCGCAGGTCGATGCCGACGATCTTCAGCCGATGGATCCAGTCGGCGCTGTCGGGCAGGGCCGAGAAGCGGCGGACGGCGTCGCGCGGGAAGCGGGTGGTGATGGTGGTGTGGGCACCGTCACGCAGCAGGCGCAGCGCGATGTACATGCCGATCTTGGCGCGGCCGCCGGTGAGCAGGGCGCGGCGGCCGGTGAGGTCGGCGCGGGCGTCGCGTTTGGCGTGGCTCATCGCCGCGCACGAGGGGCAGAGCTGGTGGTAGAACGCGTCGACGGTCGTGTACTGCTCTTTGCAGATGTAGCAGGCGCGCGGCTTGATCAGCTCTCCCGCCGTCGGTGTCGCAGTGCGCGTGGCAAGTGGGATGCCGCGGGTCTCGTCGTCGATGCGGTCGGGAGCACCGGTCGCGGTCGCCGCGACCACGGCGCGGTCGGCGTCGGCGATGCGCTGGCGCTTCTCCTTGCGGGAGAGCCGCTTGACGTCTTTGTACATCTTTCCGGTCTGACGGCGCAGGGCGATGTAGGCGGGATCGTCATGATCGAGCTGGGATGCCGCGTCGATGACGCGCAGGGCGATCTCCAGCTCAGCGGGGTCGATCGGTGCAGGCGCCGCAGTCGTCAGATCGTCCGCGTCGGGCGTCATCTCGGGCTCTGCAGGCGTTTCGGGCACGACAGAGTTTATCCGGGCCCGGCTGAACGGGGCCCGGATGCCTGCGGCAGGCGGGGCGCAGGTGTGTCAGCCGGCGATGCCGAGCAGTTGCTTCGCGACGGCGACCGCGGGCGCACCGAAGAGGCGGGGGTCTTCGTTGAGCGCACCGGAGGTGATCGCCACACCGATGCCCGGGACATCGACGAGCACCCCGAAGATGCGCAGGTCGCCGGTGTTCTTCGTGCCGTAGGCGATGCCGCCGCGCGCCTCGACAGCCGCGTCGGGAAGGTACTCGGAACCGATGGCCGCGATGTCCTCTTTCTTGGGCACGTCGACCGCACCGTTGTTGGACGTCACCGAAACACTGACCGTGTTCACATAGTCTCCGGTCGTCGACATCCAGTCGCATTGGACCGTGCCGCCTTCGTTGCTCTCGTTGTTCAGCTCGAGGCCATCGATCGCCGATCCGAGCAGAGAGTCCATGGCCGCACAATCCGGGTAGCGGGCGAGGACGTCGGCGAGCGCCATGGTCGGTGCGGACGGCGCCGCACCGCCGCTGTTCTCTCCTCCGCCTCCGTCTCCGTCGCCGGGGTCGGTCGCCCCGTCCGTCGGTGCGCTCGTGCCGCCGCCGATGGCTCCGGACGCGGAGATCGACGGCGACGCCGCCGTGTCGCTTCCGGCGGCGCATCCCGCGAGGAGGAGGGCGCCGGTGGCGGCGAGGACGGCGAAGGCGGCACGGGGGAAGAGGCAGGGGGCTGTCACCCCGGCATCCTAGCCAGCGTCGCGAACCCGCCTCGAGAGTTGTCCACAGCCTGCGCTGCCCCGATAGCCTGACGCCATGTCCGAAGACCAGATCGACGACGGCGCGCGCGGGGCCGTTCAGGGCGAGAAGGCCCTCGACCGCCTCGTCGCATTCAGCGACGCCGTCGTCGCGATCGCGATCACTCTCGTCGTGCTGCCCCTGGTGGATAAGGCGATGGATGCCGAGTCCGCCGAAGCCTTCTTCGCCGACAACGTGACCGGCATCATCTCGGCGGCGCTGAGCTTCGTGGTGATCGCGGCCTTCTGGCGTGCCAACCACATCATGTTCGTGCACGCGCACGGCTACAACCGCCTGGTCAGCCGCCTGCAGACGCTGTGGCTCGCGACTATCGTCTTCCTGCCGGTCGCGACGGCTCTCGACCTCGCCGGGCCGGGTACAGACAGGGTCGGGCTGGGGGCCTACGTCGGAACGATGCTGGTGGGCGGAGTGATCCTGCGCGTGCAGGCGGTCGCGCTGCAGCGGGCGGGACTGAGCGACCGTGCACCCGCGCCGCCGCTGAGGCACTGGATCGGCGCGATCTTGATGGCGCTCGCGCTCGTGCTCGTGCTGCTTTTTCCTCAGTACGGCGCTCTCTGGTTGCTCGTCCTGCTGCTGGAGATCCCCCTCAGTCCGCTGCTGGGCCGCCGACCCCGCTGACGCGCGACACGCCTCCCTCGGCGACCGACTCCCAGCG
>CAUPYO010000110.1:0-6764 GCA_963515565.1 uncultured Microbacterium sp. | reverse complement strand
GTGCCGGCGGGCGCGCCAGGCGTCGACCTCGGCGTCGGCGTCACGAGTCGCCGTCACGACGGGCGGGCCGCCGAGGAGCTGACGGCGGGCTTCGATCACGCGACGGTTGAAGTCCTCGACACGCGCGCGCACGTCGTCCTCCCGCGTCAGCGCGTCGAGAGTCCGCTCGAGCTCGGCATCCTCGCTGCGCAGCATCAGTGCGGGCGGCCCGAGACCGGTGAGCCGTTCGGTCTGGATCTTGCGGCGGATCCACCAGTTCGGATCGTGATGATCGCCCAGGCCCTCGAGGGGTTTGCCCGCGCCGGGGAGGTCGTCGAACTCACCACGACGAATCGCCTGCTGGATCGCCGTCTCGACATACAGGGCGCGCTCGTGCCCGGTCGCAGTCGCGGGGCTCGCGGGCGCTTCGGCTTCGGCCTCGGCTTCGCGCTCGCCGTCTCCGTCGCCGTCGGCCGCATCGATCTCGCGTGCCGCCCGCGCCACACGGTAGCGGGCTGCCTCTAGACGGGGATCCTCGCTCATACCTCCAGGCTACGGCGCGCGATTCGCGCCGGCGCGGGTCAGACCGCGCGGACCACCGGCGATGGTGCGCCGTGGAGCTGCCCGTGCAGGCGCTCCATCCGTGCGTCGAGCTGCGCGGCGGAGTCGGCGGCTTCCGTCAGCTCGGCGAGCAGGCCGTCGGGAACGGCGCCGGCGTACTTGTAATAGATCTTGTGTTCCAGGCTCGCCCAGAAGTCCATCGCGATCGTGCGGAACTGCACTTCGACGGCGACGTCCACCCGCCCGGAGGACAAGAACACCGGCACCTCCACGATCACATGCAGACTCTTGTATCCGTTGGCCTTGGGGTGGGCGATGTAGTCCTTCACCTCGCGGACGAAAATATCGTCCTGCTGCGTCAGCAGATCGAAAAGTCGATACGCGTCCTTCGTGAAGCTCGTGGTCACGCGGATGCCGGCGATGTCGGTGATCTGCGCGCGGATGGCCTCGAACGTGGGCTCGACGCCCTTGCGAGTGATCTTGTCGACGAGGCTGTCGGCCGTCTTGACCCGGCTGGAAACATGCTCGATCGGGTTGTAATCGTGCATCAGCAAGAACTCGTCGCGCAGGATGCCGAGTTTGGTCTCCACCTCGCGCAGGCCGAACTGATACTCGAGGAGAAACCGCTGGAACTCGTCGCGCATCATCCGCAGCTGCTCGGCGGAGAACGTCGCCACTCCCTCGTCGGTCGAGACGGACAGGGCATGCGGTGTCGCTTCCATGCTGCCGACGGTAGCGGGCGGGCCTCAGCGGATGCTGTGGGTGCCGTGTGGTGTGCGTCGTGTTTGACTTGACCTATGCGTGCTGCCTATATGTTCGGTGCCGGCGAGGTCCGAGTGATCGACGCCGTCGATCCGCGGATCGAAGAGCCCACCGATGCCCTCCTCCGCCTCGTCCGTACGTGCGTCTGCGGCAGCGACCTGCATCCGTACCACTCGATGGCCCCCAGTGACGGCGGCTCGTCGATGGGGCACGAGTACCTCGGCATTGTCGAGGAGGTCGGTGCCGACGTGACGACGGTGCGTCCCGGTGACCTCGTCGTGGTGCCGTTCGTCTTCTCGTGCGGTGTCTGCACGTTCTGCCGCGAAGGACTGCAGACCTCTTGCCGGCTCGCGGGCCTTGCCAGCCGGGGCACGGCGGGCGCACAGGCGGGGATGCTGCGCGCCCCCTTCGCCGACGGCACCCTCGTGCCGGTGCCCGGTGACGAGCACAGCGAGTTCCTCGCGAGCTTCCTCACCCTCAGCGACGTGTACGGCACGGGCTATCACGCGGCGCTCACGGGCGGCGTCGGTCCCGACACGACCGTCGCGGTCATCGGCGACGGTGCCGTGGGGTTGCTCGCTGTCCTCTCGGCGCGACTCCTCGGCGCCGAGCGCATCATCCTGATGGGACGCCACCGCTCGCGTACCGACCTGGGTCGCGAGTTCGGCGCCACCGATGTGGTCGAAGAGCGCGGCGAGCGGGGCATCGAGCGCGTGCTCGAACTCACCGACGGCGACGGATGCCACGCCGTGCTCGAAGCCGTCGGTCATCTGCCGGCGTTCGAGCAGGCACTCGGTGTCGTGCGCGCCGGTGGACGCATCGCCCGCGTCGGCGTGCCGCAGTACAGCGAGGGCCCGATCGGCCGCGGCCAGTTCGCGCGCAACGTCAGCATCACCGGGGGAGTCGCGCCGGTGCGCGCGTACGCCGACCGGCTGCTTCCCGGCATCCTCGACCGCTCCGTCGACCCGGGTCGCGTGTTCGACGTGGAGCTGAGCCTCGACGACGCCGCGCGCGGGTATCAGCTGATGGATCGCCGCGAGGCGCTCAAGGTGATGCTCCGGCCCTGAGCCGACGGGTGCGCCGCCGCGCCGCGCATTTTCCGCGTATGCATATACTGGGAAAACAGATACGGCGGAAGGCGGGCTGCGGATGTCGGTGCGACAGAGCCTGCTGGCGATCCTCGATCAGGGTCCCTGCTACGGATATCAGCTGCGCGCGGAGTTCCATCGGCGCACCGGGGCGACCTCACCGCTCAACGTCGGTCAGATCTACAACACCCTCGACCGCCTCGAGCGCGACGGTCTCGTGTCCAAGGACGAGGCCGACGCGGAGGGCCACGTCTATTGGCGCATCACGGATGCCGGCTCCGCCGCGGTGCGAGACTGGCTCGACACCCCCGTCGAACGCGCAGAAGGCACCCGCGACGAACTCGCCCTGAAGCTGTCTCTCGCGGCGACGCTGCCGGGCATCGACGTGCGGGCGCTCATCCGCTCGCAGCGGGAGAGATCCCAGCGGCGCCTCGACGAGCTGACGGCGAAATACGTAGCGGTCGACGCCGCCGATCCGACCGCAATGGTGGCGGCGCTCCCGCTGTCGGCCACGCTGTTCGCCGCAGAGTCCGAGGTGCGCTGGCTCGACCACGTGCACGGGCTGCTGGCCGAGCAGCACCCCGTGGCGATGGCGCTCGAACTGTCCGGCGAGAAGCCGAAGCGCGGCCGTCCGGTGCGCACAGGGCCTGCGGCGCGCGCACCGGAACCCGCGGCCTGATTGCGCTCGCGATCTCCGCAGCGAGGTGCCGCGTCAGACCTCGTCGCGCCAGGAGTGGCGCGGCGTCCAGCCCAACAGACGCTGCGCCTTGGCCGTTGAGAACAACGAGTCGTTGACCCCGAGTTCCCCGCGGATTTCGACGCCGGGGAACACCTCGGCGACGAGCTCGCTGTTCGGCCGGCTCATCACGGTGTCGCCCGCGGCGATCAGGAAGTGCTCGAAACCGGCGGGTGCGACCTCGAGCGCGCGGGCGATGACCGCCGCCCCGTCACGCGCATCGATGTAGCTCCAGACGTTCCACTTGCGCTGGGCGGCATCCGCGTCGAACGACGGGAACTCGGCATAGTCCTCAGGAACCATCACGTTCGAAAAGCGCAGCGCGGTGATCGACACCTCGGGGTGCCAGCGCACGAGCTCCTTCTCCATCGTCTCCTCGAGGTGCTTGACCAGCGAGTACACCGTCTCCGGTCGGGCGTCGTAGGCCTCGTCGACGGGGAGGTAGGGCGGCGGCACGTCGAACGGCAGCCCCTGCACCGTCTCGCTCGACGCCGTCACGATGCGCGTGATGCCGAGGCGGATCGCGGCCCACATGACGTTGAAGGTCACCGCGATGTTGTTGTGGAAGGTCGCGACGTCGGAGCGGATGCCGGGAGCCGGAATCGCCGCCAGATGCACGACCGCATCGACGCCGTCGTGCTGGTCGTTGACGGCCTGGAGGGCATCGGCCGTCTGGCCGTAGTCGGTGAAATCGACCTGCACGAAGCCGGCGCCGCGCGTGCCGACGACATCCATGCCGATGACGTCGTGGCCCGCGGCCCTGAGCTCGCGGACGACGACGGTTCCGAGTTTTCCGGATGCCCCGGTGACGGCGATGCGCATGGGCCCGAGCCTACCCGCGGTCGAACTCGGGGCGGACCTCCGCGATGCCGTCGAGTTCGGCCTGCACCCGCCGGTGAAGCCGGCGCCCTTCGTCGAGGAAGGCCGTTTCGTCGGGCATCGGCTCAGCGGGGTCGTGGTCGTTCCAGCGGTCGTTCCAGGCGGCGAGGTCGCCGACCAGCTCCGGACTCAGCCCCAGCGCGGCGGGGGAGGCGGGGTAGTTGTCGGTGAAGCTCTCCCAGAGCGGGCTCTCCGCCCACCCCGGAAACATCCGGATCACCCGCAGCCCGTTCGGCAGCACGACCGGCCGCCCGCCCCGGGCCTGCGCGGACAGATACCGATCCTGCATGACGCGACGCGCCGCCCACTGGCGGGGCGACCGCGGCGGCTCTCGATAGTCGTAGCCGGAGAGCCAGGTGAGCGTCTGAGATTCCTCGTCACCGCACACCAGCGCCAGAGACCACAGCCGTGTTTCGTCCCACGCGTGGCCGGACTCGACGACGGCCTCCACCGCGCAGTCGCGAATGTCGGTGGCCGTCGTCGTCAGCTCCGCGCCCGTGAAGGCGTAGAGACGAAACCGCGGATCGTCGTGCTGCGTCTCGATCCGCGGCGCGTCGACCTCTTCCGCTCGCATGCGCCCGAGCCTACCCGCGGTCGAACCCGCGCCGGTCGATGGCGCGCAGCCGGGCGGCGCCGATGAGTCCGAGCACGAGGAACACCGACGCGATGAGCAGCGACCAGCGGGTCGCGTCGGCGAAACCCGCCGAGAGCGCCCGCACGGCGGCATCCGTCTGCGCGCCGAGCGCGCTCGCGGTGCCCTCCGCCCGGAGCTGGGAGATGAGCGTTCCCGCAGAGGCGCGGGTGGCGTCGGCGAGTCGGGATGCCGCAGGACCGGCGATGCCGGCATCTGTCAGAGCCCCGGGGAGCGTCAGGCTCAGCGAGACCGAGAGGGCAGCGCCGGCGAATGCCGTGCCGAGAGCGGTGCCGATCTGTCGGACGGTCGACTGCGTCGCCGAGCCTTGACCGCTGATGGCGACCGGCACGTCGCGCAGCACGGTGCCCGTCAGCTGCGCCGACGCGAGGCCGAGGCCCAGACCGTAGACGACGAGCGGCAGGGCGATGATCCCGCCGGGCGTGCTCGGGCCGGCGATGAGAGCGAGGAGCAGGATGCCGACGACTTCGAGCGTCAGCCCGATCAGCACCGTGCCCGGCGAGCCGAAGCGGGCGGCGAGGTGCCGGGCTGCCGCGCCCGACGCGAAGGCGCCGAACGCCATCGCGGCGAGCACGAGCCCGGTCTGCATGATCGAGAGGCCGAGGGTCGCTGTCAGGTAAAGCGGTAGGACGAAGATGATCGCGAATTCGCCGACAGCCACCATCGCGGCCGTGAGGTTGCCCCACGAGAAGGTCCGCAGAGAGAACAGGTGCAGATCGAGCAGGGCATCACGCTGCACACGCTCGCGGTGTCGTTCCCAGAAGACGAAGAGGGCGAGCGCAACAGCCGCGACCGCGAGGCACACCGGCACGATCGAGATCGGCGCGGATGCCGGCCAGATCCACGAGCCGAGCTTCAGCTCGGCTTTCGGTGACCACCAGCCGAGGTCGGGTCCCTCGATGATCGCGAAGACCAGTGCGCCGAAGCCGATCGCGGACAGCAGGGCGCCGTCGACGTCGGCGCCGCGACGGAAGCCGGAGCCGCGCGTCTCGGGAACCGCCCAGATCGCCAGCGCGAAGATGATCGCACCGAGCGGCAGGTTGACCAGGAACACCCACGGCCATGAGGCGTACTGGGTCAGCGCGCCCCCGACGAGCGGGCCGATCGCCGCCGCACCGGAGATGACGGCGCCCCACACTCCGAAGGCGGCGGCGCGATAGCGGCCGCGGAACACCGCGTTCACGGTCGAGAGGGTCGACGGCATGATGAACGCGGCGCCGACGGCCTGCACGGCGCGCGCAGCGATGAGGGCGCCTCCCGCGGTGGATGCCGCAGCCGACACGCTGCCGCCGACGAAGACCACGATGCCGAGGAGGAACAGCGCCTTCCGGCCGAAACGGTCGGCGAGCTTGCCGGTGGACAGGAGGAGAGCCGCCAGCAGCACGGCATAGAGGCTCGACACCCACTGCGCATCCGTGAGATCGAGGTGAAGATCCCGGATGATGTCGGGCAGCGCGACGCCCACGATCGTGCCGTCGAGCACGATCATGCCGAGGCCGGCGGCCAGCACGGCCAATCCCATCCATTGGCGGCGGGAGGGCGCCGCCTCCTGCAATCCTTCAGTCATACTGAAAGTATGCGCCGACGTGCCGTGCATGTCCAGCCGGGCCCCGCCGCTGGCGCCCGCCCGCCGACATCCGTCCGCCACCGGCATCCGCCCGTCTGTCGTCACGGGCGTAACGTCGACCCCATGAACAGCCCCCTCATCGATGCCCGCGCGCTGGCCGCGGAGCTGTCCTCCGCCGAGCCGCCCGTCGTTCTCGACGTGCGGTACCGTCTCGACGCTCCCGATGGTCGGGCCGCCTACCGTTCCGGCCACGTGCCCGGCGCGGTCTATGTGAGTCTCGACGACGAGTTGGCCGCTCACGGAGCGCCCGAGGAGGGGCGGCATCCGCTGCCGTCGCCGGAGGAGTTGCAGCGAGCCGTGCGGCGCTGGGGGATCGACGACGGCGATCGGGTGGTCGTGTACGACGACTGGAACTCGTTCGCCGCGGCGCGCGCGTGGTGGATGCTCTCCGACGGCGGCGTCGACGTGCGGGTGCTCGACGGGGGTCTGCGCGCGTGGCGCGACAGCGGCGGCGCGCTCGAGGAGGGCGATGTGGAGGCC
>CAUPYO010000109.1:0-6815 GCA_963515565.1 uncultured Microbacterium sp. | reverse complement strand
GTGAACGAGCCACCGGGCGAGTTGATGTACATGACGATGTCGCGGTCGGGGTCCTGAGACTCGAGCACGAGCAGCTGCGCCATGACATCGTCGGCCGAGGCGTCGTCGACCTGCACGCCGAGGAAGATCACGCGGTCTTCGAACAGCTTGTTGTAGGGGTCTTGACGCTTGTAGCCGTAGGCAGTGCGCTCTTCGAACTGCGGCAGGACGTAGCGGCTGGAGGGCATCTGGAAGCCCTGCGGGATGCCGGCAGTGGGCATGTTCATTCGGGGGTCCTCCGGTCAGTTCTTGGTGCCGCCGCCGCCGATGACATCGGTGGCCGATTCGCGGATGTGGTCGACGAAGCCGTACTCGAGCGCCTCGGCCGCGGAGAACCAGCGGTCGCGGTCGCCGTCGGCGTTGATCTGCTCGACGGACTTGCCCGTCTGCGCCGCCGTGATCTCGGCGAGGCGCTTCTTCATGTCGAGGATGAGCTGCGCCTGGGTCTGGATGTCGCTCGACGTTCCGCCGAAGCCACCGTGGGGCTGGTGCAGCAGCACGCGGGCGTTGGGCGTGATGTAGCGCTTGCCCTTGGTGCCCGCGGTCAGCAGCAGCTGGCCCATCGAGGCTGCCATACCGATGCCGACGGTGACGATGTCGTTCGGCACGAACTGCATCGTGTCGTAGATCGCCATGCCTGCGGTGATCGAGCCACCGGGCGAGTTGATGTAGAGGTAGATGTCCTTCTCGCTGTCCTCGGCGGCGAGGAGCAGGATCTTCGCGCAGATCTCGTTCGCGTTCTCGTCGCGCACCTCCGATCCGAGCCAGATGATGCGATCTCTCAGCAGTCTGTCGAAGACGCTCGTGGCGACAAGTGGTTCAGCCATGGATACTCCTGATTCCGGGTTTCCGTACGTCATTGAATCTATCTGCGCGGGCAGGTCGCCTCGTCCGTGTTCGCCGTCGGCGGAGCTTCGTGTCGCGCGCGCCGCCCCGAGCAATGACGGAGGGTCGGATGCCGCCGCATCCGACCCTCCGTGGGAAACGATCGCGGTCGACTTACTCCGCGTCGGTCTTCTTGGCCGGAGCCTTCTTGGCGGCGGGCTTCTTCGCGGCGGGCTTGTCCGCGGCATCCGCGTCGGCCTTCTTGGCGGGAGCCTTACGCGCGGGCGCCTTCTTAGCGGGCTTCTCGGCGTCAGCATCGGCAGCAGTGTCGGCGATCTGCTGAGCTTCGTCGACGACCTCTTCCTCCGCGGCATCCTCGTCGTTGACGACAAAGCCGGTCAGGTCGACCGCCTTGCCGTTCGTGTCGACGACCGTGACCTTGCCGAGCGCAATGGCGAGCGCCTTGTTGCGGGCGACCTCGCCGACCATCGCGGGCAGCTGGTTGCCCTGCTGCAGCGCGTCGACAAACTCCTGCGGAGCCATGCCGTACTGGGCGGCCGACTGAATGAGGTACTGCGTCAACTCCTCCTGCGAGACCTGCACGTCGTGAGCCTCGGCGAGCTTGTCGAGGATCATCTGCGTGCGGAACTGCTTCTCGCTGGCCTCCGTCACCTCGGCGCGGTGCTCATCGTCTTCGAGACGGCCCTCGTCCTCGAGGTGCGTGTGCACCTCGTCTTCGACCAGCTGGGCCGGAACGGGGATCTCGACCTTGGCGAGCAGCGCGTCGATGAGCTTGTCGCGAGCGGCGGCACCCTGCACGTACACCGACTGCTCGGACACGCGCGTGGCGAGGCTCTCGCGGAGCTCGGCGATGGTGTCGAACTCGCTGGCCATCTGAGCGAAGTCGTCATCGGCGTCCGGCAGCTCGCGCTCCTTGACAGCGGTGACGCTCACCGAGACCTCGGCCTCGTCGCCGGCGTGGTCGCCGCCGACGAGCTTGCTGCGGAACGTGGTGTCTTCGCCGGCGGTGAGCGACTCGACGGCCTCGTCGATGCCCTCGAGCAGTTCGCCCGAGCCGACCTCGTACGACACGCCCTCGGCGCGGTCGATCTCGGCGCCGTCGATCGTAGCGACGAGGTTGAGCTCGACGAAGTCGCCGGTAGCGGCGGGGCGGTCGACGGTCACGAGCGTGCCGAAACGGCCGCGGAGGCGGTCGAGCTCGGCGTCGATGGCGGCCTCGTCGGTCTCGACCGCGTCGATCTCGACGGTCACGTCGGCGAGCGAGGGCAGCTCGAACTCGGGGCGCACGTCGACCTCGACCTCGACCTTGAGGTCGCCGGAGAAGTCCTTGTCACTGGGCCACTCGATGACCTCAGCCGACGGACGACCGACGATGCGCACATCGTTGGCGGTGACGGCCTCGCGGTAGAAGGTGTCGAGGCCTTCGCTGACCGCGTGCTCGATGACGGCGCCGCGACCGACGCGCTGGTCGATGATCGGCGCGGGCACCTTGCCCTTGCGGAAACCGGGGATCTGGATGTCCTGCGCGATGTGCTCGTATGCGTGCGAGATGCTCGGCTTGAGCTCATCGGGCGTGACCGTGATGTGCAGCTTGACCCGGGTCGGGCTGAGCGTCTCGACGGTGCTGGTGACCATGCCTGTTGTTCTCCTCGTGTCCGGACGCGCACGTGCGTGTCCGTGGTTTCTTAGGTCTGGGGGCCGTTCGTCGGGGCGACAGGATTTGAACCTGCGGCCTCCCGCTCCCAAAGCGGGCGCTCTACCAAGCTGAGCTACGCCCCGGGCGCGCACTTACCGTTTCAGGTGGCATGCGCCGTGTAACGGCCGTTGGTCAGTCTAGCCGACAAGACCTTGTAGACTCTTCGGGATGCCGCTGTGAAGCGGCGGGCGCATCGGTTCTTGCCTCATCCGGAAGATGATGGACGCCCCACAACTGAACACCAACTCGGGCAGAAGACCGCCCGATTCGGGGCTGTAGCTTAGTGGTAAAGCCTCTGTCTTCCAAACAGATGATGCGAGTTCGATTCTCGTCAGCCCCTCCACATCATTCATACTCACGGGAGCGCTACGGTTTCTCTGGTGACCGAGTACGTGCGCTTCCAGAGTGCCGTTCCGAACCGCCGCGGACGTTTCCCCGGAGTCTTCGCGCTCGCGAACGGCCTGGCGTCGGAAGGCGCGCTCTCGCCGGCGGATGCCACCTGGTTGAGGGAGGCTAATGATCGCGCCAACGCTGCATATGCGGACCCGACGACCGTGGTGCCAGAGTGCTACGACGCGAACATCCACCCGGGAGCCGCTGCCTGGTTCCGCTCTTCGGCGACGGACCTCCTCGAGCTGACGTCGTCGTACCTGGCTCTTCTGGATCGCTACGACATTCCCTGGGTGCAGCTGCGCACGGCGCGGCCCGGGCGCATCGTCTATGCGGACGACGTGCAGGTCGTGGCGGTACCTCTCGCCTACCCCGACGACTGGCCCTTCGCGACCACGCGCGGACGTTCCAGATCGGCGTAGTTCACGACGAGCGAGGCCCGACCGGCGGGGCGCACGGTGTCGAGGTAGAGGCGCTGACCGCCGACGTACCGAGCGTTTTCCTCCGCCCTCGGGTCGGCCGAAAACCCGTCACGTATCGACATCCGCCGCACCGATTCCGCAAACGGTACGTCCAGGAAGACGCTCGCATCCCAGACGTCGCAGAGCTCATCCCGATGGAGGAAGATGCCGTCCACGATGACGAGCGCTCCACGAATCACGGGGTGCCGCGGACCGCGGATCGTCTCGTCCGTGTCGACGTCATGAATCGCTGTGAGGTAGGTGCCGGTGCCGGAACGGAACGGGTCGACGACCTCCCGTCGAAAAGAGCCATAGTCATACGAGTCCAGCCAGAAGCCCGCAGCCGAGCCGCGACCGCGCGCATATCTGTGTTCGCGTTTGTGATGGAAACCGTCGATGGAAATACGAACCACGGCCGTCGCGGGCCGAAGACGCCCCGCCAGCTCATCGGCGAGCACGCTCTTACCGGCACCGTCCACGCCATCGATGCCGATCAACAGCGAGGGCGACTCGGGCGCTGGTTGCGGCAATCGTCGGCACAGTTCTGCCAGGAACTCCTCTCGCACGGGAAGAGACGCGTCGTCAGTCACCGTGCGTCGGATGCACTCGCGTGCGACGCGGAGTGTGCGCGGTAGAGGAGGGCGTTGCGGAGGATGCCTGCCCGCTCCTCCTCGGACAGTTCACGACGCACCTTCGCCGGCACGCCCGCCACGAGCGAACCGTCGGGGATGACGGAGCCCTCCAGAACGACCGCTCCCCCGGCGATGAGGCATCCGGATCCGATGACGGCGCCCGAGAGGATGACGCTGCCCATCCCGATGAGCGAGCCGTCGCCGATGGTGCAGCCGTGGACGACCGCGTTGTGGCCGACGGACACGTCGCGTCCGATGACGACCGGATGACCGGCATCCACATGCACGGACACGTTGTCTTGCAGGTTGCTGCCCGCGCCGAGCGTGATCGCGGCGCTGTCTGCGCGTACGACCGCGTTGTACCAGACGCTCGCGCCTTCCTCGACCGTCACGTCGCCGACCAGTCGCGCACCTGCGGCGACGAAAGCGCTGGCGTGAATCGACGGGCGGCCCGCGGGGATCGACAGGATGGAGGCATCGTCGGCGATCGTCATGCAGCCGACGATAGCCGTTTCAGATTTTCACGGCGCATAAGCCCAGGCTTCTCTTCCTTGCGGAATGCGGAGCGCTCGGTAGCGTTGTCATCAACGTGGGAGACCCACGACGAACGGAGACGACATCATGACCAAGACGCAGAGCATTTCCATGACCGCTGCCGGCCCCGAGGCGGCCGCCGGCACCGCCCAGTTCCTGACGCCCGTCGTTCTCGGATTGCAGGCCCTGGCCGTCAACGGCAAGCAGGCGCACTGGAACGTGCGCGGCGCGAACTTCATCGCCATCCACGAGCTGCTCGATCAGGTCGTCAGCAACGCCCAGGGCTTCGCCGATCTCGCCGCGGAGCGCATCGTCGCCCTCGGCCTGCCGCTCGACGCCCGCGTGTCGACCGTCGCCGAGAAGACGGGTGCCACGTCCGTTCCCGCCGGCTTCGCGCAGTGGCAGGACGAGATCGTTGCGATCGTCTCCGACATGGATGCCGTCATCGCCGACGTCCAGGCAGCCATCGACGGCCTCGACGAGACCGACTTGACCAGCCAGGACGTCGCGATCTCGATCAAGGCCGGTCTCGAGAAGGACCGCTGGTTCCTCTCGGCCCACCTCGCCGCGTAAGCGTCGCAGCAGTCACACGAAAGCCCCGGGCCTGGCGCCCGGGGCTTTCGTCGTTGCGGAGGAGTCAACCGAGGTGCGTGAGGCGGCCCTCGATCATGGTGGCCGTGGCGGTCGTCGCACGCAGGTCCGGTTCGGCGCAGGCGAGCGGGTCGCGATCGATGACCACCAGATCGGCGACCGCACCCGGCACCAACGCAGAGCCCGACTTCGATCCGCCCTCCGTCGAGGCGGCCAGCGCTGTCGCGGCATCCACGCCCTCCTCTGGATGCCACGCCGGACGCCCGTCGCGCGTGCGGAAAACGGCAGCCGCCATCGCCGCCCAGGGATCCAGCGGCGCGACCGGGGCGTCGGAGCCGAAAAGCAGATTGGCGCCCGTCATCGCGAGGGAGCGAAGCGCGTACGCGATGCCGGTCTGCGTCGCCCAGATCGTGTCGGTCAGGTCCCGATCATCGACCGCATGTTCCGGCTGCACACTCGCGCCGACGCCCAGGCGGGCGAAACGCGGAATGTCGGCGTGCGCCACCAACTGGGCGTGCTCGATCGTGCCTGACGCGCCCGAGGTGGCGAATGCGTCGAGCGCGTGCGAGTTGGCGACGTCGCCGATGGCGTGCACGGCGCATTGCAGGCCCCCGCCGGTGGCGCGCACCATGAGGTCCAGGAGCGCGTCGGGGTCGACCGTCAGCAGCCCGTGGTTGTGCGGATCTCCCGGATAGGCGTGCGAACACGCCGCCGTACGCGTGCCGAGCGAGCCGTCGGTGATGACCTTCAGAGGTCCCACGCGCACGAGGCCGCGGGCGTCGAGTGCATCACCGGAGGCGAGCCCCTCCCCCAGCGCGCGTTCGAGTTGCGGCGGATAGATGCCGAAGCGGATGCGCGTCGTGTCGAACCCGGCATCCAGCCGCCTCGCCCACGCCTCAGCATTCCACGCCATGTCCAGGTCGACGACACCGACGATGCCCCGGGACGCCGCCGTCTGCAGCGCCGCGCCGACAAGGTGGTCGCCGATGAGCGGGTCGGCGGCGTTGAGTCGGCGGGAGATCTCGAACGCCGGTTCTTCGCGCAGCACACCGGTTTCGTCGAGGGGATGGCCCTCGCGATGCAGCGCCGCAGAGTTGAGCCACACGCTGTGCACGTCGGCGTTGATCAGATAGGTAGGGGTGTCGCCGGTGGCGGCGTCCAAGACGTCGAGCGTCATCTCGTCGGGCCAGAGCGCATCGCGAAAGCCTGTGCCGATGCGCCGACCGTCGGCGAGAACCGGAGCTGCGCCCATGCGGGCCGCGGCCTGGGCCGCCGATGTCACCTCTCCCAGCGGCTCGCGCTGCGCCACGAGAGCCCACTGCACCGTGTGCACGTGGTGGTCCCAGAGGCCCGGAATCAACCACCGGCCGTCGGCGTCGAGCACGGCGCCTCGGCGCGCCAGCGCGCCGGCCGGAGCAATGTCGACGATCCGTCCGCCTGCCACGTGCACGTCAACGAGATCGTCGCCGAACGGGTCGAGTCGTTCCGCCCCGGTCAGTCGTGCGTTCGCGATGACCTCGACCACATCGCCGCACTGCCGCGGGGCGTTCACAACTCCACCTCACCCGACGGCGCCGGCCGCGCGGTCGGATCAAGCGACTCATCGTGGCGGAGCTGGGCGCTTCG
>CAUPYO010000108.1:0-6826 GCA_963515565.1 uncultured Microbacterium sp. | reverse complement strand
GCTGACGAGCAGGCTCGACATGGTGCCCAGGTGGAACACGCGCCCGTAGGCCACCTCGGCGTAGACGAGCATGCTGATGAAGAGCACGACCGCGGCGAGAGTCGGGATGAGCGACTGGCTGCGTCCCCAGAGGCGCGACCAGGTCGTGCCCCGAGCAGTGGCGATCGCCGCGGTACCGCCGGACGGCTCGGTGCGTTCGCGAGTGGTGGATGCGTCGCTCATGCGACGACCTCCTTCGGCTGCGTGGACTCGGCAAGAGGGGCTTCGGGGGTGCGTGAGCGGTCACCGCGACGCAGCACGAGAGAGCGGACACGCTCGGACTGCAGCAGCACCAGCGCGACGATCACGATCGCCTTGAAGGCCGGAGTGGCCGCCGCCGAGACACCGAGGAAGAGCACGGTCTTGTTGAGCGTCGCGATCAGCAGGGCGCCGATGGTCGACCCCACGATCGAGAACTTGCCGCCGGCGAGCGAGGTGCCGCCGATGACCACCGCCAGGATCGCGTCGAGCTCCATCTGATAGCCCGTGCCCGACACATCGACGGTCATGACCTCCGACACCGTGAACAGACCGCCGATCGCGGCGAGCACGGCCGAGAGGACGTACACCGCGATCAGGATCGGGCGCGGCCGAATGCCGGCAAGTCGGCTGGCCTGCGGATTGATGCCGATCGATTCGATCATGAGTCCGAGCGCCGTGCGGCGCATCACGACCGCGACGATCACCACGATCGCGATCGCCAGGACGAAGCTGAGCGGCAGCCCGAGGAACTGACCGTTGGCCAGGGCGCGAAACGGCGCGTTCTCGGCATTCGTGTTCTGCCCGCCCGTGATGACGCGGGCGATGCCGCGGCCGGCGAGCATCATCACCAGGGTGCTGATGAACGGTTGCAACCCGATCACGGCCACGAGGAAGCCGTTGACGGCGCCGAGAACGATGCCCAGCAGCACGGCGAGACCGATCGCGGCGAACATCGCGCCGACCGAGGTCGGCTGACCGAGCCCGCTCAACGTGACCATCGCGATCGCACCGCCGACAGCCATGATCGATCCGACCGACAGGTCGATACCGCTGGTCGCGATGACGAAAGTCATGCCCAGCGCGATCATGACGATGGGCGCCGACACCCGCAGGATGTCGAGGACATTGCCCGACAGCTGCCCGGTCGTCGGGTTGACGCCGACCGAGAGGTAGGACGGGTCTTTCACTGTGTTCAGCGCCAGCAGCAGAACGATGCCGACAATCCCCCAGAACCAGGGGGTGCGCACGAGCGCCCTCAGACGGTTCATGCCTGTTCTCCTTCGACCTGGTCGGCGAGCGCGTCGGCACGTGCTTCGGCCGCAGCCTCCGAGTCGGCAGCGATGATCGACACGATCCGCTCCGCGGTGACATCGGGGCCGTTGACGACCTCGCCGACCTTCTGGTGATCCTTCATGATGACGATGCGCTCCGAGAGGCGGACGACCTCTTCCAGCTCCGACGAGATGAACACGACGCTCATGCCGCCTTCGGCCAGCTCGGCGACGGTCTCTTGGATGTCGGCCTTCGCCCCGACGTCGATGCCACGCGTGGGCTCATCCAGCAGCAGCAGCTCCGGCTCGGTGGCGAGCCAGCGACCCAGCAGGACCTTCTGCTGATTGCCGCCGGAGAGCAGTCGGATCGGGCGGTCGGGATCGTTGGGCCGCACGCTGAAGCGCTCCATATACATGGCGACGAGGCGATCGACCTCTTTCGCCGGCACCCGACGCAGCCAGCCGCGCTGCGCCTGGACGGCGAGCATGATGTTCTCGCGGATGCTGAGGTCGCCGACGATGCCGTCTTCGCGGCGGTTCTCCGTGGAGTAGGCGATGTGGTTTCCGAGGCCGGCCACCGGTGAAGCGATGGCCGCCTTCTTGCCCTTCAGACGCACGGTGCCGGCGTCGGGCTTGTCGGCGCCGAAGATGAGGCGCGCAAGCTCCGTGCGGCCCGAGCCGAGGAGCCCAGCGAAGCCGACGACCTCACCCCGGTGGATCTCGATGTCGGTGGGAGCCAGGGCGCCCTTGCGTGCGATCCCCTCCGCGGCGTACACGGGGGTCGCAGTCCGGTCGCGCTCGTCGACCTGACGGTTCGAACCGAGGGCGCGCAGCGCACCGAGGTCTTTTCCGATCATCTTCGAGATGAGAGCGGTGCGATCGAGGTCGCGCTTGAGGTACTCGCCCACGAACCGGCCGTTGCGCAGCACCGTGATGCGGTCGCTGATCGCGTACACCTGGTCGAGGAAGTGCGAGACGAAGAGGATGGCCACGCCCTGGTCGCGCAGCTGACGGATGACGCCGAAGAGGGTCTCGACCTCCGCGGCATCCAAGCTCGAGGTCGGCTCGTCGAGGATGAGGACCTTGGACTTGGTGACCATGGCGCGACTGATCGCGACGAGCTGCTGGAGAGCGATGGAGATGGACTGCAGCGGCGCGCGCGGGTCGAGGTCGCCGAGGCCCATCTCGGCGAGCACCTCGTGGGCCCGGGCGTGGGTCTTGCGCCAGTCGATGCCGAACAGTGAGCGGGTCTCATGCCCGAGCATCACGTTCTCGCCGATGGAGAGGTTCGTGCAGAGGTTGACCTCTTGATACACGGTGGAGATTCCGGCGGCCTGGGCGGAGGCCGTTCCGGAGAAGCGGCGCTCCTCACCGAAGACGAGGATCGAGCCGGAGTCGATCTGGTACACGCCGGTCAGTGCCTTGATCAGCGTCGACTTTCCGGCGCCGTTCTCACCCCGGAGGGTGTGGACCTCGCCGGGCAGGAGGCGGAAGTTCACGTCGTCGAGCGCCTTGACGCCGGGGAATGTGATCGACGCACCGCGGACTTCGACGATCGGGAGGGGTTCGGTCACCACGTGCAGACTTCCTCGTTGAGGGGTGGGATCACCACGGCGGGTGAGGGTGGTGGGACGGGGAGCGCCGTGCAGACGCTCCCCGTCCCCGCTTTTCGAGAGGGTTCGCTCGTCGGGGCTTGGGCTTAGAAGCCGAGGCCCTTGTCGAGAGCCGTCTTAGCGGCCTCGGGCGAGTCGAACGTGGCGCTCTTGACGATGATGGTCGGGTCGACCTTCTCGCCGGCGAGGGCCTTCTTGACGGCGTCGACGGCGTCGGTTCCGAAGAAGGGGTTGTACTGAGCGACGAAGCTCAGGTCGCCCTTGGCGAGCGCCTCGAGGGCGCCCTTGGTGCCGTCGATCGTGGCGATCTTGACGTCGGTACCGGGCTTCAGGCCCGCCGCCGTGACGGCCTGCGCCGCGCCGATGCCCATCTCGTCGTTCTGAGCGAAGATGAACTGGATGTTGTTGTTGTTGGCCTTCAGGACCGTCTCGATGACGGACTTGCCCTCATCGGTCTTCCAGTTGGCGGTCTGAGCGCCGACCTTGTTCCAACCGGACTTGCCCGCGATGGCGGCGTCGAAGCCCTCGTTGCGCTCGTTGACCACGGACAGACCCGGCACACCCTCGAGCACGAAGTAGTTCGCGCCAGTCGGGAAGGACGTCGCGGCCCAGTCGCCGACCGACTTCGCGACCTGCTTGTTGTCCGGCGCGATGCGGGTGACGTAGAGGTCGGACGACGCGTCGACACCGCGGTCGAGCAGGATGACGGGGATGTTGGCTTCCTTGGCCTTCTTCAGCTCGTCGCCCCAACCCGAAGCCTCGGTGGCGGTGAGGAGGATGACGTCGACCTCATCGTTGACGAAGGTCGAGAAGGCGTCCAGCTGCGACTTCTGGTCGCTGGGGCTGGCGGCCGGGGCGTACTTCAGGTCGAAGCCGGCGTCCTTGGTGAACGCGTCCTTGATGGCCTGCTCGTTGGCGTTGCGCCAGCCGCCCTCGGGACCGACCGCGACGAAGCCGACCGTGATGGGCTTGTCGCCACCGGCTGCGGCGCTGCCGCTGCCCGCGGGCGCAGAGTTGCCCGAGCATGCGCTCAGACCGATGACCATGGCGCCGGCGGCTGCGACCGTGAGCAGTCCACGGAATCCGCGCTTGCTGATGTCCATTCTTTCTCCTCCTTGAGAGTTCCCCCGCGGCGATTGCGGAAGATGTGTGGTGCCCCGGGGGGCGCATGGATGGTGCAGGACGATTGTGCGCGCTAACAATTCGCGAACACAAGACCTTCTCTGGTTTTCGTTACCAGTTTGTTACCGCGAACAGGTACGGGACGAATCCGCGGGCCGGGAGCGGTTACTCCGCGGGCGCCGCCGTCGATGACCGAAGGATCAGTTCGGGCGCGATCAGCGCGTGGTTCGCGGTGTCGTCGCCGTCGATCGCGGCGATGATCAGGCGCAGCGCGAGCGCTCCGAGCGACGCGAAATCTTGGCGCACCGTCGTCAGCGGCGGAAGGAAATGGCGGGCATCGGGGAGGTCATCGAAGCCGATGACGCTGACGTCGTCGGGCACCCGTCGTCCGCTTTCGAGGAGGCCGTGCACCACACCCAGGGCCATCTGGTCGTTCGCGGCGAACACCGCCGTGGCCGAGGCGAGCTGACGCGAGCGACCGATTTCGTAGCCTCGGTCGCTGGTCCAGTCCCCCTGCACCATGGGTCCTTCGGGCAGCCCCGCCGCCTCGAGTTCGTCGCGCCAGCCCTGCCAGCGCGCGCGCGCGTCATACCAGTCGAGTGGTCCGGCGACGTGGGAGATGGTGCGATGGCCGAGCGAGATGAGGTGTGCGACCGCGGTGCGCGCGCCCGTGTACTGGTCGACGGCCACCGTGTGCAGGTGCGGGTCGGGCTCGGCCTTGATCACGAGCGTCGGCATGTTGGAGCTGTGCTCACGGAACAGTTCGAGTGCCGACGAGCGCGGGGCAATGACGCAGAGGGCGTCGATGCCTTGAGCGACCAAGTCGTTGATGCCGGTCGAGATGCTCGCGGCATCCTCGTCGGAGGTCGAAAAGACGCTCACCGAATACGCACTCGCCCGCGCGGCCTGTTCGATGGCGCGCAGGGTGCTGTTCGGTCCCCATTGCACGGGGCTGTCGACCAGCACACCGATGCGCATTGATTTGCTGGTGGCGAGGGCGCGCGCGATGGAGCTGCGCGTGTACTGCATCTCGTCGATCGCCTGCAGCACCCGCGTGCGTGTGGACTCGCGGATGTTCGGATGCCCGTTGAGCACCCGAGACACGGTCATGTGCGAGACACCGGCGTGGTTGGCCACGTCGTAGATGCTGGGTTTGGCCCATCCGCGGCCGCTCTGCTCAGCCATCTGCGCCCTTCCCCTGAGAAAGCCTCGCACCCACGCTCTGCCGGTGCGACCGTTCCGATGGAGATCTCACACGCTCGGGAGCGGATGCCTCATCGTTTCATACTCCCTTCGACACCCCGCGCGCCGACGCGCCGCGCCGACGCGCCGCGCCCTACGCTCGATGCATGTCCGTGGACGATTCGACTCCCGATTCCACCCCTGCCGTCGCGGCCGCCGCGGCAGACGCGGTCGGGACAGTGGTGGATGCCGTCGACCGAGCGATCGACGAGATCACCGGCGTGCCGACCGACGACGGCCGCATCGAGGTCTTCGCCCACGGTGGCGCAAGCCTCATCGCCGAGCGGCGCGGACCGGCCGACGCCGCGCGCACCGTCGTCCTGGTGCACGGCATCGGGATGGGGCGCAAAGTCTTCGGCGACCTCGTCCAGCGCCTCGAAGACGACATCCTCGTCGTCGCCGTCGACCTTCCCGGCTACGGCGACGCCCCCGAGCCGCCGCGGACGCCGACGATGGAACGGATGGCCGACCTCGTGGCCGCGTATCTGCGACACCTCGACCGCGGACCTATCGTGCTGCTGGGCCACTCGATGGGCACGCAGGTCGTCACCGAGGTGGCCGTGCGTCACCCCGAGGCGGTGTCGCACCTCGTGCTGGTGGCGCCGACGGTCGACCGGAGGCGCCGGCATCCGCTGACCCAGCTGTCGCGTCTGGCGCGCGATCTGTGGGGCGAGAGCCCGAAGGTACTGCTGCTCGGCGCACGAGAATACGTGCGGGCGGGGCCACACCTGCGGCGCAAGATGCGCGCCATGCTGGTGCACCGCCCGGAGCACGCGTTTCCCCGAGTCGCAGCGCCGACGCTGGTCGTCCGCGGCGAGCACGATGTGGTCGTTCCCCCGGAGTGGTTCGAAGAAGTGGTCGCGGCGATCCCGGATGCCCGGTGTTTCGTGGTGGACGGTCACCGGCACGAGACCCTCATCCGCACGGCCGCGCCGATGGCCGCGGAACTGCGGCGGTGGCTGGCCGCCGGCTGAACCTCGTCAGCGACTCAAGCCCCGGACAACTCCGCCACCAACCGCGCGATGGCGTTCTCGTCCGCCGCGACGCCGGTCTCTGCCAGGCGCGTGCGCACCGCCTTGTCGACGGTGGCAGCGTTCTCGCCCTGCACATCGGCGCGCAACTGTGCGACGATGCCGTCGAGGCGCTCCTGTGCGGTGGTTTCGTGCAGCTCCAGCCGCGGCTCGTCCTGCGTGTTGCCGGCCGCGGCGGGCTCCCCGATGCCGCTCACTGGTCTGCCTGCTCGTCAGTGCGCAGATCGGGATCCATTCCGGCCTGGATCGCCGCGCTCTCCACGAACCCGTCCGGCACCGATACGGCGTCGGCGTCCCCGCGCTCTCCGGACTCGGCGGTCTCACCGTCGGCGACGCTCCCGCTTTCCCACCCCCCGGTCGGGTCGGCGTTGATCACGCCCTCGGGCAGCTCGTCACGATCGCTGGTCATGGGATTCTCCTCACGTCGGTGAGGTCAACTGTCGGCGCCCGATGCGGCGCCGACCAGACCCTTGACGGTGCCCGCGGCGACAGAGTAGTTGGTCGCCGTCGCCACTCAGACCGTGCG
>CAUPYO010000107.1:0-6863 GCA_963515565.1 uncultured Microbacterium sp. | reverse complement strand
GGTTCAGGTCGTCGAGCAGGCGGTCGGCATACTCGGTGATGCGGAAGAACCACTGCGTCAGCTTCTTCTTGACGACCACGGCGCCGCTGCGCTCCGAGGTGCCATCGGGCAGCACCTGCTCGTTGGCGAGCACGGTCTGGTCGACCGGGTCCCAATTGACGAGCGCGTCCTTGCGGTACGCGAGACCCTTCTCGTAGAGCCGCTGGAAGAGCCACTGGTTCCAGCGGTAGTACTCGGGGTCGGACGTGTGCAGCACCCGTGACCAGTCGAAGGAGACGCCGTACTGCTGCATGCTCGAGCGCTGCTGGGCGATGTTGCCGTACGTCCACCCGCGGGGTTCGATTCCGCGCTTGATGGCGGCGTTCTCCGCGGGCAGGCCGAAGCTGTCCCACCCGATCGGGTTGAGCACGTTGTAGCCGCGGTGACGCCAGAAGCGCGCCACGATGTCGGAGTAGAGATAGTTCTCCGCGTGGCCCATGTGCAGATCCCCGGACGGATACGGGAACATCGCCAGAACGTACTTGCGGGGGCGCGTGTCTTCCGCACCGCCGGCGCGGAACGGGTCCTTCTCCGCCCAGAGCCGCTGCCACTTGTCCTGCACGGCGTGCACGTCGTACGGACCGTTCTCGGCGGCGCTGGCGATGTCTGTGGGGCTGCTCATGGGAAGGGGAAGACCAATCTGGAAGCTCGGGAACGCCTGAAAGGCGTCCCTCCAGGTTAGCGGACCCGCCTCACCATCCCGGTGGCAGCGCGACCCCCAGCGCCGCCAGCGGAGCGCGAGCTTTGACGCCGACCTCTGCCACTTCCGCGCCGGGCTCCGACAACCACGTGATGCCACCGCCCGCGCCGATGTAGGCGCCGCCCGGGTGCAGCACGATGGAGCGGATCGTCATCGCCAGGTCCGCACGACCGTCGCGTCCGACCCAGCCGAAGCATCCGGCGTAGACGCCTCGCGGCGCCGCCTCGAGGCCGTGGAGGATCGTCATCGCCGACAGCTTCGGCGCTCCCGTCATGCTGCCCGCCGGAAAAGCGGCGTCGAGCAGCTCGCCCACCGTCGCCCCGGGAGCCACGCGACCGCTGACCGTGCTGACCAGCTGATGCACGGCCGAGAACGATTCCACCTCCAGCAGCCGTTCAGCGCTCACCGAACCCGGCAGGCAGACGCGCTGCAGGTCGTTGCGCATCAGGTCGACGATCATCACGTTCTCCGCGCGCTCCTTGACGCTGTCGACGAGTTCTTGCGCAAGAGCGGCGTCTTCGGCGTCGCTCCCCCCGCGCGGCCGCGTCCCCTTGATCGGACGCGTGCGCACCGTGCCATCGCCCACATCGAGAAATCGCTCCGGGCTCGCACTGAGCAGCGCGAACGCTCCGCTGCGGATGAACCCGCCGTGGGGGGCGGGCAGGCGTGAACGCAGTGCCAGGTAGGTCGCGACCGGATCGAACGGCGCGGATGCCGCGACGTCGAATCGGGTGGTGAGGCACAGCTGGTACGCGTCGCCCGCGCGGATCGCGTCGCGGCAGCGCTCGATCAGCGCGCGATACTGATCCGGCGTGTGGCGTGCGAGCACAGTGGCGGTCGGGGGGCCCGGGTTCGGCGCGAGGAGCGCCCCGACGCGGGCAGCGCAGTGACGCCAGCGCTCGAGGTCGGCCACCGCCGCCGGAAGATCCGCGGGTTCCGTGATCACCCAGCACGCCCCCGCGCGGTGGTCGAACGCGATGACACGGTCGACCTGCAACCAGAGCTGGGCCGGACCGTCCGCGGCCGCAGAGGACGCGGGCGCCCCCGCCTCCGCAGCGGCGTCGTCGTAGCCCGCCCAGCCCACCCATCCGCCGATGAAACCGCCGGGTATCGACTCCTCGCCGGCGGATGCCGCCAGCACGACGTCTCGCGGCGCCCGGTCGCGCGGTGTGCCGGTGCCCATCCAACTGAAGCCTTCGGTGGCCCCTGGTCCGGCATCCAGCCAGAACATGTTGTCCTGCGCGCCCCACCCGCCGGCGAAGAGCGTGGCCGGATCCGTCCACGGCACGGGGTGGCAGGCGACGCTCGACGGCATCCTCTCAGGCTAGACCGCCGCGAGCGGCGCACCCTCGGGCCGCACACAGCCAGCGCACAACCGGCTCACGCCTAGGCTGAGGACGTGAACGAGTTCCTCACCTGGCTGCTCGATTCGGTGCAGAGTGTGGACCCCGTCCTTCGCACCGTCCTCGCCGGCATCGCAATCGTCTTGGAGACCAGTGTGCTCGTGGGGCTGATCGTGCCCGGTGACACCATCGTGATCGTCGTCTCCACGGCCGTCGGGTCGGTGACCGAGGGCGTGATCCTCATCCTCGTCGTCGTCGTGGGTGCGCTGATCGGCGAGAGCATCGGCTTCTGGCTCGGGCGATGGCTGGGCCCGCGCATCCGCTTCTCTCGTCTCGGACGTCGCATCGGCGAAGACAACTGGACGCGCGCCGAGCTCTACCTCCGCCGCCGTGGCGGGCCCGCGATCTTCCTTTCGAGGTTCCTGCCGGTGCTGCACTCGCTCGTTCCGCTGACGGTGGGCATGAGCGGGTTCTCCTACCGGCGATTCCTCGCCTGGACCGCGCCCGCGTGCGCGGTGTGGGCCACCGCCTACGTCAGTGTGGCGGCCGCTGCTGCCGGCACATACCGGGAACTGGCCGATCGGCTGCATTTCGCGGGCTATCTCTTCGTGGGCGTGATCGTCGTCTTCCTCCTTATCGCCTACTTCGCCAAGCGGATCATCGTGGCCCGTGAGGCTCGCCACATGCGCCTCGGCGACGACGATGCCGACGGTGACTCCGCCCGCAGCATGGGAGACTGAAGCGATGCACGCCACACCCGCACCGCGTGTCAAGGTGCTCTGGATCGCACGTCTGGAGTATCGCTTCCACGCCTGGCGCGAGCGTCGCGCGCGTTCCCGCGGGCTGCGGCCCAGCGTGTCGGCCTATCCCGGCTATGGCGGTGAGGACTGGGTGCGCGTCCTCGGCCGGGTGCTCATTGTGCCGACCGTGCGACCTCGTCGTCGCGCGCATCACCGCGGTGACGATGCGAGCGTCCGTGGCTGGCGGAGCTTCGCCGCGGTTCCGGTGGGGTATGCCCACGTGACGGTCACCGTAGACGGTGTCAGCCACAATGTGGTCGCCGACCGCGGAGGCGTGATCGACACCGTGCTCCCCGCCCGCCTGCAGGCCGGCTGGCAGCCGCTGACGATGAGCGTCGAGGGATCCGAGCCGTTTGAAACCCGCGTGTTCATCGTCGGCTCCGATGTGCACTTCGGCGTGGTCTCCGATGTGGATGACACGGTGATGGTGACTGCTCTTCCGCGTCCGCTCGTGGCGGCCTGGAACTCTTTCGTGCTCGATGAGCACGCCCGCCAGCCGGTCCCCGGGATGGCGGTGTTGCTCGAGCGTCTCGTTCGCGATCACGCCGGGGCGCCCGTTGTCTATCTGTCGACCGGCGCCTGGAACGTCGCCCCCACGCTGCAGCGCTTCCTGCGTCGCCACCTGTTCCCCCCGGGCGCGCTTCTGCTGACCGACTGGGGTCCCACGCATGATCGGTGGTTCCGCAGCGGTCGCGCGCACAAGGAGGAGAACCTCCGCCGCCTGGCGCGAGAATTCCCCCACGTGAAGTGGATGCTGATCGGCGACGACGGTCAGCACGACGATGCGCTGTACACGGAGTTCACCAGCGCCCATCCCGAGCACGTCACCGCCGTCGCGATCAGGCGGCTGTCGTCGGCCGAGGCCGTGCTCGCCGGCGGGCGTACCGCGGTCGATGACCACACGGCGGCCGGTGTGCCCTGGGTGACGGGCGACGATGGCGCCGCGCTGCTCGATCGTCTCGCCGAGATCGGTGTGGTCGACGTCGGCGCCGACGGTGTCGGGGGCCCCGCGTAGGCTGGCCGCATGTGCGGACGTTTCGTCGTAGGCAGCTCCGGATCCGAACTCGTCGGAGTGCTCAGGGTCGACGTCGTCGGCGATGACCTTCCCGAACCGTCCTATAACGTCGCCCCCACCGACCGCGTGGCGATCGTGCTCGACTCCGCGAAGACGGAGCCGCCCACCCGTCGCCTGGAGGCCGCGCGTTGGGGGCTGGTGCCCGGTTGGGCCAAAGATGTCGGCATCGGCGCGAAGGCCATCAACGCCCGCTCGGAAGAGGTCGAAGACAAGCCGATGTTCCGGCAGGCACTCATCGCGCGGCGCGCGATCATCCCGGCATCCGGCTACTACGAGTGGAAGACCGAAGACGGCGTCAAGACGCCCTACTACGTCCATTCATCCGACGACGCTCCTCTGTTCTTCGCCGGGCTCTACGAGTGGTGGAAAGACCCGGCGAAAGCGGCGGACGACCCGGCGCGCTGGGTGCTCAGCTTCACCATCATGACGCGTGAGGCCGTGGGGCAGTTGGGCTCTATCCATGCCCGGATGCCGCTGTTCATCGATGCCGACTACGCCGACGTCTGGCTCGATCCCACGACGGAGAATGTCGGCGACCTGCTCGATGCCACCGTCGATGCCGCGCCGGCCCTCGTCGACGGGCTGCTGCTGCGTGAAGTGGGGAGCGCGGTCGGAAACGTCCGCAACAACGGACCCGAACTGATCGCGCCCGTCTCCTGATACGCGGAAGGGGTGAGCGGCAGACAGCCTCCCACCCCTCCCGCGTGCGCTGTGTCAGACGAACTCGACCGTCGCGCTTTCGTTGTTGAGCACGATCACGGGAGTGATCGCGGAGTGGCCCGCCGCGCGGATCTTGTCGGCGTCGAAGCGGATCAACGGCGTGCCCGCGTCGACGGTGTCGCCCGCCTTCACGAGTGTTTCGAATCCGTCGCCCTTCATCTCGACCGTATCGATTCCGACATGAATCAACAGCTCGGTGCCGTCGGTCAGGGCGAGCCCGATCGCGTGTCCGGTGGGGAACACCGACGCCACGGTGCCGCCGGCGGGCGCGATGATCGTGTCACCGGTGGGGTCGATGGCGAGCCCCGGTCCCATCGTTCCCTCGGCGAACATCGCATCGGGAACCTCAGACAGCGCAAGGATCGTTCCCGCCACCGGCTGGCGCAGCTGGAGCACGGCAGGTGGCACCGTAGTGCCCAAGCGCTGCTGCGCCGCCGCACCCGCGGCGACTGCCGCGCCTCCGACTCCGCCGACGAAGCCCATTGCTGCGCCGGTCTGCCCGGCGTCCGCTCCACGGAACGCCTCGATGTGGCGATCGTTGAGGATGTCCTCCATCGCGTCCTTGACGAACTGCACGTTCAGACCGTAGACGACCTGCACGGCGTTGCCGCCCGGCTTGATGGTGCCGGCAGCGCCGGCCCGCTTGAGCGCGTGTTCGTCGACCTTGCTCGTGTCGGCGATCTCCATGCGCAGGCGGGTGGCGCAGTTGTCGATGTCGATGATGTTCTGCTTGCCGCCGAGCGCCGTGATGAACTTCTCGGCCGTGCCGTGGTAGCCGGTGAGGCTGGTGCCGATGTTGTCGGCATCCTGCTCGTCGAGCTCGTCGCCACGACCCGGAGTCTTCAGGTTGAATCGCTTGATCACGAAGTAGAACGTGAAGAAGTAGATGAAGAACCAGGCGACACCGAGCAGCAGAAGGATCCAGGGGTTCTCGGCCATCGGGTTCGTCCACTGCAGCACCATGTCGATGAAGCCCGCCGAGAACCCGAAACCGAGTCGCGTGGGCAGCATCGCCGCGATCATCACCGAGATGCCGGTGAAGACGGCGTGGATCAGGTACAGCCACGGAGCCACGAACATGAAAGAGAACTCGAGCGGCTCGGTGACACCCACGAAGAACGATGCGATCGCGCCCGAGAGCATGATGCCGTAGGTGATCTTCTTGCGTCGCGAGTCGGCCGTCAGGTACATGGCCAAAGCGGCGCCGGGCAGACCGAACATCATGATCGGGAAGAAGCCCGCCATGTACTGGCCGGTGACGCCGTACGTGCCGGTGCCGTTGAGGAAGTTGACCAGGTCGTTGATACCGGCGACATCGAACCAGAACACCGAGTTGAGGGCGTGGTGCAGACCGGTCGGAATGAGCAGTCGGTTCATGAAGCCGTAGAGTCCGGCACCGACCGGGCCCAGGGTCGCGATCCACTCGCCGAAGGTGACGAGTGCGCCGTAGACGACCGGCCAGACGAACATCAGGACGACGGCCACGACCAACGAAAGGCCGGCGGTGACGATGGCGACCGAGCGCTTGCCAGAGAAGAATGACAGCGCATCGGGCAGTTTGGTGTCTTTGAAGCGGTTGTAGCACCACGCTCCGATCAGACCGGCGACGATGCCGACGAAGACGTTCTGCACCTTGCCGAACGC
This sequence comes from uncultured Microbacterium sp., assembly GCA_963515565.1. Classification (GTDB taxonomy): domain Bacteria; phylum Actinomycetota; class Actinomycetes; order Actinomycetales; family Microbacteriaceae; genus Microbacterium. The sequence goes on along the minus strand of CAUPYO010000107.1, from coordinate 542 downwards.
GGGGTTGACGTCGGTGAGCTCACCGATCCCGAGCAGTTTCTGCATGGTCGCGGGAGCGAGCAGTGTGGTGATGGTCAGCCACGAGACGAGACCCGCGAGCGCGGATGTGCCGTCGCTCTTGTTCGCCATGCCGATCGACACACCGACCGCGAACAGCAGCGGCATGTTGTCGAGCAGCGCACCGCCCGCTGCGCCCAGGAAGGCAGACACGATGTTCGCCCCGCCCGCTGCCGAGCTGATCCAGTACGAGATGCCGGAGAGAATCGCGGCCACCGGCAGCACAGCGACCGGCAGCATGATCGACCTGCCGAGCCGTTGGAAGAACTTCATCGGTGCAACTCCATCCCTGAGCGAAACGGCTCGACCTGTCATCGGGCCACGAAAGGACGCTACCGCTGATCGCCGCGAACACACAGCATTCATTCAGGAACGGCGCGACACCGCACAATGAGAAAGAGCCCGGTCGGGAGACCGGGCTCTTCGAATGGTGGACCTGAGGGGACTCGAACCCCTGACCCCCTGCATGCCATGCAGGTGCGCTA
>CAUPYO010000106.1:0-6864 GCA_963515565.1 uncultured Microbacterium sp. | reverse complement strand
CATCCTCGACGGCATTCAGCGTGAGAGAGACCGGCTGGGCGTCATCCGTGAGGGCGCGGATGTCATCATCGACACCAGCGCGATGAACATCCATCAGCTGGCGAACCGCGTCGTCGACCTCTTCAGCGAGGAGGGCGCCGCCCGGCACACCATCACGGTGATGAGTTTCGGCTTCAAGTACGGACTGCCCACCGACGTCGATCTCGTCGCCGATATGCGCTTTCTCCCCAACCCGTTCTGGATCCCCGAACTCAAGGGACGAACGGGGGAGGAGCAGCCGGTACGTGAGAACGTCCTCGCACAGACTGGTGCGATCGAGCTCATCGACGCGTACGCGGCCGCCCTCCAGCCCGTTCTCGCGGGGTACCAGCGTGAGAACAAGCGTCACTCGGTGCTCGCCGTCGGCTGTACCGGCGGCAAGCATCGATCGGTGGTGACGGTGCTCGAACTGGCCGACCGGCTGGCGGAGGTCCCGGGTGTGGCCGTTCGTGTGAAGCATCGCGACCTCGGTCGCGAGTAGGCTGGATCCTTGTCCCGCCCCCCGAACGAAGGATCGCCGTGTCGCCGACCGTTGACGTGAAGTCCGAGCTGGCCGCGGTCCGCGACCCTCGCCCCACGGCACGGGTGGCCGAACTCACCGCGATCCTCCGTTTCTCCGGCGGTCTGCACTCCATCGCCGGCCGCGTCGCGGTCGAAGCGGAGCTCGAGACCGATCCGCTGGCGCGTCGCGTGGCGCGCGACATCATGGAGCTCTACGGCGTTCGCCCCGAGTTGCACCGAGTGCAAGCATCGGGCGGTCGCGCCGGTGGCCACTTCGCCGTGCGAGTGATCGAAGGTGGCGAGACCCTCGCTCGCCAGACCGGTCTCCTGGATGCCCGCCGCCGCCCGGTGCGGGGATTGCCGAACAAACTCACGACCGGTGCCCGCCACGACTTGGCGGCCGTCTGGCGCGGTGCCTTCCTCGCCAGTGGCACCCTGTCCGACCCGGGCCGCTCGGCCGCCCTCGAGATCTCCTGCCCGTCGGGAGAGGCCGCCATGGCGCTCGTCGGAGCCGGCCACCGTATCGGCATCGCCGCGAAAGCGCGTGAAGTGCGCGGCGTGCCGCGCGTCGTGGTGCGCGACGGCGAAGCCATCCGCATCGCGCTCGCCGAGATGGGCGCCGTGCAGACGGCGCAAGCGTGGGAGGAGATGCGTCAGCGCCGTGAGGTGCGCGCCGGGGTGAACCGTCTGGTCAACTTCGACGACGCCAACCTCCGTCGCTCCGCCCAGGCAGCCGTCGCCGCGTGCGCGCGCGTGGAGCGAGCGCTCGAGATCCTCGGCGACGACGTGCCCGATCACCTCCGCGAAGCCGGGGAGCTGCGGCTCTCGCATCGCGACGCCAGCCTCGATGAGCTGGGCCACCACGCCGACCCGCCGCTGACGAAGGATGCCGTCGCCGGTCGCATCCGGCGGCTGTTGGCCATGGCTGACAAAAAGGCCGTGACGGACGGCATCCCCGGCACCGACGCCGCCGTGCCCGAGGGTCTCGAGGACTGAGGCGATCGGTACACCTCGTTCCCACAGGGAACAACCCACTGGTCGGAGCGTTGCACCTCAATAGGATGGCAATGTCCATCGCCGCAGCGCAGTTGCGGCGCCGACGACAGGAAGAAGAGAACATGGCGATCTACACGCTGCCCGAACTCCCCTACGATTTCTCGGCTCTCGAACCGCACATCAGCGGCAAGATCATGCAGCTCCACCACGACAAGCACCACCAGGCGTACGTGACCGGTGCCAACACGGCGCTCGAGCAACTCGCCGAGGCCCGTGAGACCGGCAACCTCGCAAACGTGAACAAGCTCGAGAAGGACCTTGCGTTCAACCTGGGTGGTCACGTCAACCACTCGATCTTCTGGACCAACCTCGCACCTGCGACCGACGGTGGCGGCGGCCAGCCCGAGGGCGAGCTGAAGGCGGCGATCGACGACTTCTTCGGCGGTTTCGACAAGTTCCAGGCGCACTTCACGGCGGCCGCGACCGGCATCCAGGGCTCGGGCTGGGCCGTGCTCAGCTGGGACCCGATCGGTGAGCAGCTGATCATCCAGCAGCTGTTCGACCAGCAGTCCAACACGGCGCAGGGCACCGTCCCGATCTTCCAGCTGGACATGTGGGAGCACGCGTTCTACCTCGACTACCTCAACGTCAAGGCCGACTATGTCAAAGCCGTGTGGAATATCGCCAACTGGGGCAACGTCGCCGAGCGCTTTTCGACGGCGCGCGAGAAGACGACGGGACTGCTCAAGTAGTAGTCTCAAGACCAGGTGAGGATGCCGGGTCCCTCCCGGCGACGGGAGGTGACCCGGCATCCTTTTTCCTTCACACACAGAGTTCGCGACGAGCGCGGCGAAATGCCGCCGCCGTCGTGACATGAAACGGGAGACAACGTGTCTGTCAAGATCGGAATCAACGGCTTCGGCCGTATCGGCCGCAACTTCCTCCGCGCCGCGCTGGAGCAGGGGGCTGACCTCGACATCGTGGCGGTGAACGACCTCACCGACAACAAGACCCTCGCCCACCTGCTGAAGTACGACTCCGTCGGCGGACGCCTCGACGCGGAGGTCTCGTACGACGAGGACTCCATCACCGTCAACGGCAAGTCGATCAAGGTCTTCGAAGAGCGCGACCCCGCCAACCTGCCCTGGGGCGAGCTCGGCGTCGACATCGTCATCGAGTCGACCGGCCGCTTCACCAAGGCTGTCGACGCCAAGAAGCACCTCGACGGTGGCGCCAAGAAGGTCATCATCTCGGCACCCGGCACCGACGTCGACGGCACGTTCGTCATGGGTGTCAACGACGGCGAGTACGACTCGTCGACGATGAACATCATCTCCAACGCATCGTGCACCACGAACTGCCTGGCTCCGCTGGCGAAGGTCTTCAACGACAACTTCGGCATCGAGCGCGGCTTCATGATGACCGCCCACGCCTACACCGCCGACCAGAACCTGCAGGACGGCCCGCACAGCGACCTCCACCGTGCGCGCGCGGCAGCGATCAACATCGTGCCGGCCTCCACCGGTGCCGCCAAGGCCATCGGCCTGGTGCTGCCCGAGCTCAACGGCAAGCTGAGCGGCTCGTCGTACCGCGTTCCGGTTCCGACCGGCTCGATCGTCGACCTGACCATCGTCACCCCGACCGAGGGCCTGACGGCCGAGGTCATCAACGCGGCCTACAAGAAGGCAGCGGAAGAGGGCGAGCTCGTCGGCTACCTCAAGTACAACGAGGACGCCATCGTCTCGAGCGACATTCAGCTCGACCCGCACTCGTCGGTCTTCGACGCGGGCCTGACCAACGTCTCGGGCAACCTCGTGAAGGTGTCGTCGTGGTACGACAACGAGTGGGGCTACTCGAACCGCCTCGTCGACCTCACCGAGCTCGTCGCCGACAAGCTCTGAGGTTTCACCATGGCTTTGCGCACCCTCGCATCTCTGGGGTCGCTGGCCGGTAAACGCGTCATCGTCCGTGTTGACTTCAACGTCCCCCTCAAGGACGGCGTCATCACGGACGATGGCCGTATCCGGGCGGCTCTTCCGACCCTCAACGAGCTCATCAATCAGGGCGCACGCGTCATCGCGTGCTCTCACCTCGGGCGCCCGGACGGGGCCCCCGACCCGAAGTACAGCCTCGAGCCCGTCGCCCAGCGACTGTCCGAGCTGCTCGGCAAGCCGGTCGTGTTCGCGCGAGACACGGTGGGCACCTCTGCCCAGGAGGCGGTCGCCGCCCTCGAAGACGGCGATGTCACCGTCATCGAGAACCTGCGGTTCAACCCGGGGGAAACGGCGAAGGACGACGCCGAGCGTCGTGCGTTCGCGGAGGAGCTCGCCGCTCTGGGCGACGCCCTCGTCTCCGACGGTTTCGGCGTCGTCCACCGCAAGCAGGCCTCGGTGTACGACCTCGCCGAGTTGCTGCCGTCGGCCGCCGGCTACCTGATCGAGAAGGAGGTCGACGTCCTCGACCGCCTGACCGAGAACCCGGAGCGGCCGTACGCGGTCGTGCTGGGCGGATCGAAGGTCAGCGACAAGCTGGGCGTCATCGCGCACCTCCTCCCGCGCGCGGACAAGATCCTCGTCGGCGGAGGGATGCTGTTCACGTTCCTTGCCGCCCAGGGGCACCCGGTCGGCAAGAGCCTCCTCGAAGCCGATCAGATCGAGACGGTCAAGGGATACATCACCGACGCCGCAGCCCGCGGCGTCGAGCTGATCCTGCCGGTGGATGCCGTCATGGCATCCGGATTCGCTGCCGACGCCGACCACGTCGTCGCCGCGGCGGATGCGCTGGAGGACACCCCCTACGGGGCCGACGGCATGGGCCTGGATATCGGTCCGCAGACGGCGGAGATCTTCGCCGCGGCGATCCGGGGGGCAAAGACCGTGTTCTGGAACGGCCCGATGGGCGTGTTCGAGATGCCGGCGTTCGCCGCGGGTACCAAAGCGGTGGCCAAGGCTCTCACCGAGGTGGACGGTCTGTCGGTCGTGGGCGGCGGTGACTCGGCTGCGGCCGTGCGTCAGCTCGGTTTCACCGACGAGCAGTTCGGCCACATCTCCACCGGCGGTGGAGCGAGCCTGGAGTTCCTGGAGGGCAAGAAGCTCCCCGGGCTGGAAATCCTCGGATGGGAGAGCTGATGGCGCGCACACCGCTCATCGCCGGCAACTGGAAGATGAATCTCGACCACCTGCAGGCGGTCGCGTTCGTGCAGAAGCTTCACTGGACGTTGAAGGATGCCGGTCACGAGGCCGGTTCGGTGGAGGTGGCCGTCTTCCCGCCCTTCACCGACCTGCGCACGGTCCAGACGCTGCTCGACGCCGACAAGATCCCCTTCGCGCTCGGCGCGCAGGACCTGTCGACGCACGACTCGGGCGCCTACACCGGTGAGATCTCCGGAGCCTTCCTGGCCAAGCTGGCTTGTCGGTACGTCCTGATCGGACACTCGGAACGTCGTGAGTACCACCACGAGAGCGACGAGATCGTCGCCGCCAAGGTGCAAGCGGCACTGAAGCACGAGCTGGTTCCGGTGATCTGCGTGGGTGAGACGCTGGAGCAGCGCGAGGCATCGGGACCCACCGCCGTCTCGGTGGCGCAATTGCAGGCCGCCCTGGAGGGTGTGCCTGCCGATGCAGACATCGTCGTGGCCTACGAGCCGGTGTGGGCGATCGGAACCGGTCAGGTCGCGTCTCCGGAGCAGGCCCAGGAGGTGTGCGTCGCGCTGCGCGAGGTCCTCGCCGACAAGCTCGGTGCCGATGCCGCGGCGCGCACGCGCGTGCTGTACGGCGGCTCGGTGAAGTCGGGCAATGTCGCAAGCTTCCTGCGGGAGCCGGACGTTGACGGGGCGCTGGTCGGCGGAGCGAGTCTCGTCGCCGATGAGTTCGCGGCGATCATCCGCTACCAGAAGCACGTCGGCGTCTGACGCTCTCGTTCGACTCGCTTCGCTCTGCGTTTCGACTCGCTTCGCTCGCTCAACGACCGGGATGTAAGGCCCGGTCGTTGAGCGAGGACCGCAGGTGCGAGTCGAAACGCCGGTATACTCGACCTCTGTGCGCCCGACGACGCGGGCGCCGCGAAAGGCTTCATCGACTGTGGACATCCTCGAGTTCGTGCTGCAGGTGCTCCTGGGCATCACCAGCCTTCTGCTGACCCTGCTGATCCTCCTGCACAAGGGGCGCGGCGGCGGCCTGTCCGACATGTTCGGCGGCGGAATGAGCTCGGCCCTCGGCTCGTCGGGGCTCGCCGAACGCAACCTCAACCGCTTCACGGTGGTTCTCGCACTCGTCTGGTTCGTAGCCATCGTCGCGCTCGGACTCATCACCAAATTCCAGGGGCTCTAATGGCAACCGGCGGCAACGCGATTCGTGGCACCCGAGTGGGCGCCGGTCCGATGGGCGAACAGGATCACGGGCACCACGCAGACCGTGTATCGGTGTCGTACTGGGATGCGCTCGGCAATGAGACCGTGCGCTACTTCGCCGCCGGCATCACCGAGGAAGAGATCCCCGAGACAATCGACTCTCCGCATTCCGGCCTGCCCGCCGGACGTGACAAGGAGAACCCTCCGGCGCTCGCCAAGTCCGAGCCGTACAAGACGCACCTCGCCTACGTGAAGGAGCGTCGCACCGAGGAAGAGGCCGATGCCCTCCTCGACGACGCCCTGCAGCAGTTGCGCGACCGTCGCGGCCAGGCCTGAGCGACGCGCCGTTCGGCCTCAGAAGTCCTGATCGATGAGTTCGTCGGGAACGTTGGCCGCGGCGGCTTCATCGACGAAGAGCATGGTCTTTTTGCGACCTTTCGCCCCTGCCGCGGGCACGGTCTCGTAGCTGGCGCCGGCGAGGGCCAGCCCCAGTGCGGCGGCTTTGTCGGTGCCGGAGACCACGAGCCACACGCAGCGTGCGGAGTTGATCACCGGACGCGTCAGCGTCACGCGCACCTCCGGCGGCTTCGGCGCCTCCCGAACCGCGACGACCGTGCGGTCCGTCACCTGAATCTCGCCCCGGTCGGGGAACAGCGACGCGATGTGCCCGTCGGATCCGACGCCGAGGAAGCAGACGTAGAACTCCGGCCAGGCCTGCTCTTGGCTGCCGTAGCGCGCGAGTTCGCTCGCGTAGGCCGAGGCCGCGGCATCCGGGTCGTCGACATCGTCGCTTCCGGGGATGGCGTGCACGTTCTCGGCGGGGATGGTCACCCGCCCGATCAACGCCTCGCGCGCCGCGCGCTCGTGCCGTTCCGCATCGCTGCGCGAGGCGAAGACCTCATCGCCCCACCACAGATGGACCAGCGACCAGTCGACCTCTGCGCGCTGCGCGCTCGCACCGGCCGCGCGCAGCACCGACG
>CAUPYO010000105.1:0-6898 GCA_963515565.1 uncultured Microbacterium sp. | reverse complement strand
TCTTCAACGACAACCCGCTGGTGCTGACGATCATGTCGTACGTGCCGTTCTCGGCGCCCGTCGGCATGCCGGTGCGAATCTTCCTCGGTGACGCGCAGTGGTGGGAGCCGATCCTGTCGCTCGTGATCATGCTGGTCACCTGCGCCGCCGCGATCTGGGTCGGCGCGAAGATCTACCAGAACTCGCTGCTGCGGATGGGGGCCCGGGTGAAGCTCTCGGAGGCGCTCGCCGGGTGAGCGAGGATCAGTGATCGGCGGATGCCGGTGCCTGCGCAGACGGCGCGAGCACCGGCATCCGTCGCTTCACGACCTGCGGAACGATCACACCGTGCAGCAGGATGCTGCCGACCACGGTGAACACGGTGATGGCCAGCACGGGGTACGCCTCGGCGTCGGGGAGCTTGTTGAACGCGAGCAGTCCGAAGACGATCGTCGCGGTGCCGCGCGGGCCGATGGCGGCGACGAGCGTGCGCGAGCTCCACGACACCGACGAGCCGAGCATCGACAGGTAGACCGGCACGATGCGGAAGACGGTGAGGGCGAGCACGACGAGCACGAGCAGTCGCCAGTCGAAGCCGTCGGTGATGACGACCGTCGTCATCGCCCCCAACACGAACCAGACGACGTTGGCGGCGAGGGTTCCCGCCTCTTCGACGAGGATGACCTCCTGGTGCGGGATGGTGCGCTCATCGGTGCGCTGAGTGCGGGCGATGCGATAGACGATCCCCGCGACGAACGCGGCGACGAAACCGTTCGCCGCAATGGCGGAGAGCGTGGCGACGCTGAAGGTGATGACAGGCACCAGCAGCATCACGTATCGGATGCCGGAAGCGTCGGCCCACCCGCGACGCGACGCCCACCGCACGCACAACCCGAAGACACCGCCGATGACCGCGCCCACGGCGATGGCGAACAGCGTCGCCGGAACGGCACCGAAAAACGCAGTGAAGAAGTCGCCGAGCTTCTCCTCGAGCTGCGCCTCGTTCGCGGCCGACAGGTTGTCGGAGTCGACGGCGGCGAGGATGGTGGGCCACGCGATCGCGGCGGCCAGGGCCATACCGAAGATCGGCGAGATGAGCCCGTCGTTGTAGCCGCTCTCGACGTTGAGGATCTGCCTCACCCGGGCGGGAATGTGCCGCGAACGCAGCAGCGCGGCGGCAGGGGCGAAGTCCGTGGGCATGATCACGCACGCGACGACCATCAGCACGAAGATGCTGAGGCTCGGCATGAGCAGCTCTCCCGTGACGACGACGGCGATCAGCGACAGCGGCAGGGCGATGAGCACGAGCCGAGCGACCGAACGTCCCTCGCCGCCGAAGACCCCGCCGCGAACTTCGCAGGCGTCGACGAAGAGCAGCACCGCGAGGATCAGTTCGACGACGTGCTCGGCGGCCTCGCTGCCTACTGCGCCGGCAAAGCCCGACACGTCGATGAGCACGAGCCCCGCGCCGGCCGCGGCGAGCACAGCCGGCCCCGCAACGCCGGTGCGTTCGAAGCGATGCGCGACGACCGACCACAGCCCGATCACCACGAAGCCCAGCAGGAAGATCAGCGGCACCGTTCACCCTCTCATCGGCGGGTGCACCCCGCGTCGGGGATCAGTCTGCCAGTCGCTCGCGGTCGACGATCACCGACAGCACATTGCCGGCGGGGTCGCGGAACCAGGCGATATCGGGGCCGCGCCCACGGGAGATGCCGCGGGCATCCGTTCCATAGTCGGGGTCTTCGTAGATCTTCGTGACGACGCCTGCGGCGTTGAGTTCGCCGACGGCGGCGTCGATGTCGTCGACGACGAAGTTGAGAACCGTGAAGCCCGCCGGCTCATGATCTGCCTTGGGATAGGCGATGACCCGTGAACCGCCGGGCAGCGCGATCTCGAGGATGCTCATCTCGTTGCGCCGGACCTCGAGGCCCAACGCGCCGCCGTAGAAGTGTTCGGCGGCGTCGAGGTCATCGACGGAGAACCCGGAGAACGAGTCGGTGAAGGCGATCATGGTGACTCCCGTCGGATGGCGTTCCCCTCAGCATCGACCGCGCGCGCCACCCGCACAAGGTCAGCGCTCCACCAGGATGCCGTCGGCATCGGCCCACACATGCGCGCCCGGCCGGAACACGACGCCGCCGATCTCCACGCTGACGTCGAGCTCGCCGACGCCGTGCTTGGCGCTCTTTCGCGGGTTGGAACCGAGTGCCTTGACACCCAGATCGAGCCTGCCGATGGCGATGCGGTCGCGAATCGCCCCGTGTACGATGAGTCCCGCCCACCCGTTGTCGACCGCGGATGCCGCGATGAGGTCGCCCACCAGCGCCGACTCGAGCGAGCCACCGCCGTCGATGACGAGCACCGCTCCCGCGCCGGGAGTCGCGAGCACCCGCTTGACCAGCGCGTTGTCGCGATGGCAACGGATGGTACGGATGGGGCCGTCGAAAGCGATACGGCCGCCGATGTCATGAAGCTGAAGCGCGAGGGAATCGAGCGCGTCACCGCGCTCGTCGTACAGATCGGCCGTCGAGATGCTCATGCCGTCACGCTAATCGTGCGGCGCAGCGGTGACCGCGGCATTCGGGGTGAAGTTCGTCCCTCCTTCTGCGGAGCGCAAGGCGGGCCGATTCTCGGCGGGAACAGAACCGTGGTGCATACCGTTGAATCGACCGGGCCGACGAGGTCCCCCGCCAGAGCAACCCTTTTCCGTTTCAGGAGCTGAGCCATGAGCACCATCGCCGCACACCCCGCCGACACCGACGCGCCGATCCTCGACGTTCTCGCCGAGCGCTGGAGCACCCGCATCTTCGACCCCGCCGCTGCGATCGACGAGGCCGCGCTGGCCAGCGCGCTCGAAGCCGCCCGCTGGGCACCGTCCGCCAGCAACACGCAGCCATGGCGCTTCGTCGTCGCGCGTCGCGGCACCGAGGCGCACGCCCAGATCCTCGCCTCGCTGATGGGCTTCAACCAGTCATGGGCCGCGGACGCCGCCGCCCTCGTCGTCTTCGCCTCGTCGGCCGCCGTCGACGGCAAGCCGCTGCCCTGGGCCGCGTACGACACGGGTCAGGCAGCCGCGCACTTCACCGTTCAGGCGCACGCCTCGGGTCTGCACACCCACCAAATGGGCGGCTTCGACCGCGACGCGATCGCCGAGTCCTTCAGCTTCGGCGAAGACCTCGTCGCCGTCACCGTAATGGCCGTCGGCGCCCTCGGCGACATCGAGTCGGCGCCCGAGGCGCTGCGCGAGCGCGAGCTGGCCCCGCGCGTGCGCCGCCCTATCGCAGAGTCGCTCATCGCGAACGCCTGATGCCCGCCGCAGCATCTCAGCCGCCTTCCGCCGAAACGCCGCCTCCCGCCCGCAACGGGGTGGCGTCTCGGCGGGAGGCGGTTTCTCGTTGCCTTTTGTACTTTGTGTGCGATACAAATTGTGCTACTCATATAGTACAAGCCGTACGTTGCGGCATCCGAGGGGACGACGAGATGACAAAGCAAACACCAGGCTTCACCGCCATCGAGCTCATCGATGCCGCGTTCTCGTCACCCATCGGGTGCCTGGTTGCCGCGATCCTCGTGGCGACCGCCGTCCTGGTAGGCGAGTCCCACCGCCGACGCGAGGATGACGCCGTCGCTCGCTTCCGGGACGATGACGTCGTCAAGCGCCAATACCGGGCGGAGCACACGAGCCTCGCACTCGTGGCCCTGATGGTCCTCGTCGTGTTTGTGGGTGAGTTCATCGTCAGGGGCTACCTCGTCACCGGGACCACACTGCCGTGGTGGCGGTTCGCAACGCCGCTCCTCGCGGCCACGATCGGCTCAGCCGTCGTGTCCGCGATCATCGCCACTCGAGGGATGCCGCGTGTCACCGAACCGATGCCGCCGACGCCACGTCGCGGGTGGCGCAGCTTCAGCTCTCGCCGCGCCCTCACCGGCGCCGCCGCGGCAAGCCTTCTGCTCATCGTCACGACGCTGGCGGCGGGAAGCATCTCATCCGCCGACGACGACGGACGCTACGCGATGCTCGCCATCGCCGTACCGAATGCGCCGGAGGTCGATCCCCTGCGGTTCCCTTTCTACGGCTGGGCATACGGGGTTCCCGTGCTCGTCGCACTGACGGCACTCGTGCTCACCACCGGTGTGCTCCTCCACCTGAACGCGGCTCGCCGGTTTCAACGAACCGCAACCATTGCCGCCGAGACCATCGCGCGAAAGCAGACTGCACGCGCAAGCGTCGCGCTGCTCACGGCGGTCGTGCTCTTGGGTGTCGCCGAGGCGTGGCGTCAGATCGCCGACGTCGGCAATGTGTCATTGCTCACGATCATGAAAGACGACGGCGCGGTGTCTTATGAAACGCCGTGGCGGTTCGCGGAACTGGCGGCGGCGTTTCGCTGGGGCGCTCCCGTCCTCGAGGTCGTCGCTCTGGCGATGCTCCTCATCTTGGTCGTCTCGGGCCTGCACGGTCTGCGGGTGCCCACCCCGACCGTCACCTCGCAGGACACCCGCGGGGGGAGCGTCCGATGACTCCCCGCGCTGGCACATCCCTCGGTGAGGAGAACGGGTCGGCCCGCGACATCTACGGCCAGCTGCGCGGGCAGATTCTCGCCGGCGTCTTCGCCGCGAACGAGCGGCTTCCTACCGTGCGACAGACCGCCACAGACCTGGGGGTCTCGCCGGGCACCGCCGCGAAGGCCTACAAGATGCTCGAACAAGACGGGCTCGTGATCACCCGAACGGCCGCAGGCACGCGCGTTGCGGCATCCGCGGCACTTCTGCCCGAGTCGGTGATGCGTCGCTTGCGCGCACTGCGCGAAGAGGCCGCGGCGGCCGGGGCCGACATCGACGATGTGATCAACGTCCTGCGTATCACGTCGTCGATGTCGACAGCCGCCGACCACCGCCGGCCTTGAGTCGCAACGGGTGAAAAAGGGCGCCGGGGCTATTCGTCCAGCAGCTCGGCCTCGATCACGTCGTCATCGTCGCCCCGGGATGCCGCAGCTGCCACGCTCTCGTCGGGAGCCGCGCCGGCGCTCGTGAGCACGAGGCTCGAGCCGTCGGCCGCGACGTCGACGCGAACGAGATCACCGTCGTGCACTCCGCCCGAAAGCAGCGCCATTGCAAGGCGGTCCTGGATCTCCGACTGGATGAGACGGCGCAGGGGCCGCGCACCGAAGATGGGGTCGTAGCCGCGCTCGGCGAGCCAGGCACGGGCGTCGGGCGTAACCGCCAGCGTGAGCCGACGGTCGCGCAGGCGCCGCTGCAGAGCATCGACCGAGAGCTCCACGATCTGCGCCAGGTCGTCCTGGCTGAGCGCCTGGAACATCACGATGTCGTCGAGACGGTTGAGGAACTCGGGACGGAACGAGGCTCGCACGAGCGCCATCACCTGCTCGCGCTTCTGCGCGAGAGTGAGCGTCGGGTCGATGAGGATGGGCGAACCCAGGTTCGAGGTCAGGATCAGAATCGTGTTCGTGAAGTCGACCGTGCGGCCCTGGCCGTCGGTGAGGCGCCCGTCGTCGAGCACCTGCAACAGGATGTCGAACACCTCGGGGTGGGCCTTCTCGACCTCGTCGAGCAGCACGACCGAGTAGGGCCGGCGGCGAACCGCCTCCGTCAGCTGACCGCCCTGCTCGTAACCGATGTAGCCCGGAGGAGCGCCGACGAGCCGGGCGACGGAGTGCTTCTCGCCGTACTCGCTCATGTCGATACGCACCATCGCGCGCTCGTCGTCGAAGAGAAACTCGGCGAGCGCCTTGGCGAGCTCGGTCTTGCCGACACCGGTGGGCCCGAGGAACAGGAACGAGCCCGTGGGACGGTTCGGGTCGCTGATCCCGGCCCGCGAACGGCGCACCGCATCGGACACCGCCTTGACGGCATCCTTCTGCCCGATGAGCCGCTTGCCGAGCTCGGCCTCGAGGTGCACGAGCTTCTCGCTCTCACCCTGCAGAAGGCGTCCCACAGGGATGCCGGTCCACGCGGCGATGACGGCGGCGATGTCCACATCGGTCACCTGATCGCCGACCATCCGCTCGCCACCCTCCACCGCTTCGGCGTGCTCGGCCTGGGCGACCTGGCGCTCCAGCGCCGGGATTTCGGCGTAGTACAGCCGCGACGCCTTCTCGAGGTTGCCCTCGCGCTGCGCGCGCTCGGCCTCGACACGCGCCTGGTCGAGGCGCTTCTTCAGCTCACCGACGGCATTCAGCGACGCGCGCTCGCGCTCCCACCGCGCCTGCAGGTCGTCGAGGCGCGCCTGCTCGACGGTCAGCGTCTCGCGCAGTGCCGCGAGACGCTCCTTCGATGCGGCATCCTTCTCGCGCTTGAGCGCCAGTTCTTCGAGCTTCAGCCGATCGACGTGGCGGCGCAGCTCGTCGATCTCGAGCGGCGCCGAGTCGATCTCCATGCGCAGGCGCGACGCGGCCTCGTCGATCAGGTCGATCGCCTTGTCGGGCAGCTGACGCGAGGGAATGTAGCGGTTCGAGAGGGATGCCGCGGCCACCAGGGCGCCGTCGGCGATCGCCACCTTGTGGTGGGCCTCGTAGCGCTCCTTGAGTCCGCGGAGGATCGCCACGGTGTCTTCGACACTCGGCTCACCGACGTACACCTGCTGGAAGCGGCGCTCGAGCGCCGCATCCTTCTCGATGAACTCGCGATACTCGTCGAGGGTCGTCGCCCCGATCAGGCGCAACTCACCGCGGGCGAGCATGGGCTTGAGCATGTTGGATGCCGCCACCGACCCCTCGCCACCGCCCGCGCCCATCAGCACGTGCAGTTCGTCGATGAAGGTGATGATGCGACCTTCCGAGTCGGTGATCTCTTTCAGCACACTCTTGAGGCGTTCTTCGAACTGACCGCGGTACATCGCCCCAGCGACGAGGGCGGAGATGTCGAGGGAGACCAGCTCTTTGTCCTTGAGGGATTCGGC